>JBEKMW010000054.1:0-29592 GCA_049523455.1 Verrucomicrobiota bacterium
GCCTTTGCCGCCTTCCACCAGGGGGAACTTCACTTCCAGTTCGCCCTGGTCTTCTCCTTCGGTATTCTTGATGGCAAGTTTCATTTTTCAATTCGTCGAAGCGTTTAAGCGTTGAACCGTTGAACGGGCATCCGCTATCACGCATCACGATCTCATTTCTTTGCTTCCGCCGGTTTGGCTTCAGGCTTCTTCTCCGCGGCGCCTTTCCTTTTCATGGGCGCGTGGCTCACCGGCGGCGTCCAGCCCTTGGGCCGTTTTTTGGATTCGCGGATGACGACGTAATCGCCTTCGGCACCGGGGATGGCGCCCTTGATCAGCAAGAGATTGTCGGCCTCGCGCACCTGGATGACTTTCAAGTTCTGCGCCGTGCGGCGGACCTGGCCCATGTGGCCGGGCATTTTCAACCCGCGCTGCACGGTGCCGGGAAAGAGGCGCTGGCCGATGGCGCCGCTGCGGCGGTGCCAGCCCTTGGCGCCGTGGGTGGAATCGCCGCCGGCAAATCCGTGGCGGCCCACTACGCCCTCGAAACCGCGGCCTTTGGTGACACCGATGGCATCCACAAAATCGCCCGGCGAAAAGACGGTGGGCCCCAGGACGTCGCCCGGTTTCACTTCCTTGGAAAAATTCCGGAACTCCTTGATGCGCTTCACGGGCGCGCCACTGAACTTCTTGATGTGGCCCAGCAACGGCTTGGTCACGCGCTGTTCCTTCTGGTCGTCAAAACCGAGTTGTACGGCGTTGTAACCGTCCTTGCCGGCCTGAGTCTTCACCTGCAACACGCGGTTGGGTCCGGCCAGGACAACCGTCACTGGCGTGACCACGCCATGTTCGTCATAAACGCGCGTGTTCCCGAGTTTCTTTCCTAAAAGTCCCACTGGCATAAAATCGTTGAAGCGTTGAAGCGTTTTAGATTTTGATGGTGATATCCACGCCGGCTGGCAGGTTGAGCTTCTTCAACTCGTCCACCGTTTTGGCCGTGGGCTCGATGATGTCAATGAGCCGCTTGTGGGTGCGTTGTTCGAAGGTTTCCTGCGACTTCTTGTCGGCGTGCGGCGAGCGCAAGACGGTAAAGCGCTCGATACGGGTCGGCAGCGGGATGGGCCCGGCGACGCGCGCGCCGGTACGTTTGACGGTGTCCGCGATTTCCCGGGCGGACTGGTCTATGACCCGATGGTCATAAGCCTTAAGACGGATGCGAATGCGTTGTGCAGCCATACAAAGAGCAATTGTCTGTCAATGGTTTTCTAAAAGTATTCCGCTTTCACCGTGAAAGCGGGGGCGCAGTCTAGCAGGCGAAGCTGCGAGCGCAACAACTTTTTTAGGATTTTTTAGTCACGGCCTTCACCCACGCCTGGTTGTCCAGGTACCATTGCACGGTCTCCCGGATGCCGTCCTCGAACCGGTGTGCCGGCTGCCACGCCAATTCGTTTTTGATTTTCGTGGCATCGATGGCGTAGCGGCGGTCGTGGCCGGGGCGGTCTTTGACAAAGGAAATCAATTGGCGCGAATGGCCGCCCAATTGGGGCGCAAGTTCATCCACCAGGTCGCAAATCAGTTCCACGATGCGCAGGTTGGGCCACTCGTTGTGGCCGCCGATGTTGTAGGTCTCGCCGTCGCGCCCGCGGGTGAGCACGATCCACAAGGCGGCGGCGTGGTCGCGCACGTAAAGCCAGTCGCGCACGTTCATGCCGTCGCCGTACACCGGCAC
Organism: Verrucomicrobiota bacterium; assembly: GCA_049523455.1. Taxonomy (GTDB): domain Bacteria; phylum Verrucomicrobiota; class Verrucomicrobiia; order Limisphaerales; family UBA11358; genus UBA11358. The sequence goes on from JBEKMW010000054.1 coordinate 1,709, forward strand.
CGGCTGGCGTGCGCGCAGGCTTTGAATGATGACCGGAATGAGCTTTTCCGGGAATTGATAAGGCCCGTAATTGTTCGAGCAATTGGTGATGACGGCCGGCAGACCGTAGGTGTGGCGATAGGCGCGTACGAGCATGTCGCTGGAGGCTTTACTGGCCGAGTACGGCGAGTTGGGCGCATACGGCGTGGTCTCGGTAAAATAACCTTCCGGACCCAGCGAGCCGAAAACTTCGTCCGTTGAAACGTGATGAAAGCGAAATGGGGTCTGGGGGGAAAACCAACGCGCCCGGCAGGCTTCCAGCAAATTGAAGGTGCCCACGACGTTGGTTTGAATAAAATCGCCGGGGCCGGCGATGGAACGGTCCACGTGCGATTCGGCCGCCAAGTGCATGACGTGGGTGATATCGTGCCGGTCCACGACGCGCCGGACGGCAGCCGGATCGCGGAGGTCCACCTTTTCAAAGACGTATTTGGGATGGCGCGCGACCGCCTCCAGATTTTCCAGGTGCCCGGCGTAGGTGAGGCAATCCAGGTTGACGAGCCGCGCGACTTCCGGCCGGTCAATGACGTGATGGATCACGTTTGAGCCGATGAAACCCGCGCCGCCGGTAATCAGAAGATTCATACGATTTACGATTTAAGATTGACGATTGACGCGATAATTCGCCAAGGTGCGCGTGTTGCCGACTCCGTGCGTAAATCGTCAATCGTAAATCGTAAATTCATTTTTCGGGTATCCAGCTCTTGAGTGAACCCTCCAAGGCGTCTTCCACGCCGCGGATCTTCACGCCGGCGGCCAAAAGCTTGGAAACGTCCAGGACGCAATTGGAACGCGGGGTCTTGACCCCGGAATGATAAAACTCCTCGTCGCTCGCCCAAAACTCGAACCGCCGGGCCGGCCGCAGAATCTTCTGAATCAAGTCAATGACGTGGCGCGTGGTGACGAAACCGGGATTGGTCACGTTGTAAATGCCGAATGGCGCGCGGCGCTCCCACAAGTCCAGGCACGCGTTCACAAAATCCGCCCGGTGCGAAATCGAATTCACGTTGTCATACACCTTGGCGTAGCGCTGCACCTTGCTCAAATAGTTGCGCCCGTTATCAAATTCGTCGAACGGAATCCGCAGACGCCAGAGGTAACACTGGCCGACGCCGGCAAGAGCCTCTTCCGCCAGGGCCTTGGTGCCGCTGTAAAAGCTGCACGGGCCGTCGCGAAACGAAAAATTCGGCGTGTCAGTTTCCGTGAAGCCGTGAATGGCCGATGGACTGTTCTCCACGACCGCGCGCAGCTCGGGTTTGGCCAGATCTTTCTCGGCGCGCAACTGTCCATTGACGGCGACTTTGGCGCCCGAATAAATGCAACCGGACGAAATGTGTCCCCATGGAACCCCCGCCGCCGCACAGGCGTGCGCGATGGTTTGCGGGAGCAGCGTGTTGCCGGCCAGGGTGTCGGCCCGGGCCAGTTCGCAGGCATCCACGTTCGGCTTGCCGGTATAACCGGCCGAGTTGATGACCAACTCCGGCCTTTTGGACTTGAGCAGCTCAAGCAGCGGGTCAAAGCGGGTGTAGTCCACCTGCCGGCGCGCGACGGGCATGAAGGGTCGCCCGCGCCGCTGCAATTCGCGCGCGAACGCCTCGCCGATGTAACCCGATGCGCCCAGGAGTAAAATCATAATCGTGATGCGTTGATGCGTTGAAGCGTTGAAGCGTTAACGGGAACGATGGTTGGAGAATGACGAATGACGAATGACGAATGGTAAATCGAGGCCGGCCCTGCCATTTGACATTCGTCATTCGGAATTCGGATTTCTTTAGTCATTAGGTCTTAGTGATTCGTCATTTAAGCCTCTTTGCTTCTGCAACAACCTCCCGTTCCAGGTAGGCGCGATATTCGCACTTCGGCATTGTATTTACGTGCTCCTCCAGTTGTGCCAGCGATAAAAATCCGTGCCGGAACGCCGCTTCTTCGGGGCAGCCGATTTTGATGCCCTGCCGCGTCTCGATGGTTTGCACGTAAGCGCTCGCGTCGTGCAGGCTGCTGCTGGTGCCGGCGTCCAGCCAGGCAAACCCGCGCGCCAGCCGCTGCACCCGCAGTTCACGACGCTGCATATACGCCACGTTCACATCCGTGATTTCCAACTCTCCGCGGGCCGACGGCTTGAGGTTCCTAGTGATGTTGACGACCTGGTTGTCGTACAGATACAGGCCCGGCACGGCGTAATTGCTCCGGGGCTGTTGTGGCTTTTCCTCAATCGAAATCGCCTGGCCCTGGCCGTCGAATTCCACCACGCCATAACGCTCCGGATCGTTGACATGATAACCGAAAATGGTCGCGCCGGATTTGAAGTTGGTGAAGGCGCGATGAAAATTGTCGTCGCCGTAAAAAATGTTGTCGCCGAGGATGAGCGTGACGCAATCGCCGCCAATGAAACTTTCGCCGACGAGGAAGGCCTGCGCGATGCCGGCGGGCTTGGGTTGTTCGCGATATTCGAGGCTGACGCCAAACCGCGAGCCGTCGCCCAGCAACTGGCGGAAACGCGGCAGGTCGTGCGGGGTGGAAATGAGGCACAGATCGCGGACGCCCCCCTCGATGAGCGTGGTGAGCGGGTAATACACCATCGGTTTGTCATACACCGGCTGGAGCTGTTTGCTCGCGACCAGCGTGAGCGGATAGAGCCGCGAACCCGCGCCCCCGGCGAGGATGATTCCTTTCATTGCCTGAAATCCTAAAAAGTTTCCGGGCGAATGGAAAGGCGAAGTTCAGACCATCCATTCGAGCTTTGAACAACCAAGGAACAAGGCAACCAAGGAGCGCAACGATACAGCCACCGGAGCGCGGGTCTGTGACCCGCAGCCGTGTGGACGAAGTGAAGCGCGAAGGAATGGAATCGGAACACGTTGAAAGGGTGGCCGTGCTGCGGCTCACAGAGCCGCGCTCCGCCAGTAGGCCGGTTCGTTGGTGGTGCTGTCAAATTGCGCCCGCAACCAAGACCGTTAAGCCTTGTTGCTTGGTTTCCTTGTGGTTGTCCCCAAACTCAGCTCGCCATGGCTCCCGCCGCGGCGGCGGTCTGGTTGAAAACCAACTTGTCGCCTTCGACGGTCACCTGAATAGGCTCGCCTTCGTGCAGCTTGCCTTTGAGAATTTCCTCGGCCAGCGGGTCTTCCAGGAAACGCTCCACGGAGCGGCGCATCGGGCGCGCGCCGTATTGCGGATCGTAGCCTTTCTCCACCAGAAAGTCCTTGGCCTTCTCGTCCAACTCGAGCTTGAGGTTCTTGTGACGCAACCGCTCCATGACCTTCTGGACTTCCAAACTCAGTATCGTGATGAGGTCGGGCTTGGTGAACGAACGGAACACAATCACGTCGTCCAGTCGGTTCAGGAATTCGGGTCGGAAGGTCTTCTTGGCCTCGTCCAAAATGCGGTCGCGCATCTTTTCGTAGGTGGCCTCCTCCGAAACGACGGAGAAACCGAGCGTACCCTGCTTCTTGATGATGTCCGAGCCGACATTCGAGGTCATCAGGATGATGGTGTTGCGGAAATTAACCACGCGGCCCACGTTGTCGGTGAGCTTTCCCTCTTCGAGAATCTGCAACAGCATGTTCCACACGTCCGGGTGCGCCTTTTCGATTTCGTCAAAGAGCACGACGGAATAAGGATTGCGCCGCACCTTTTCGGTAAGCTGGCCGCCTTCTTCGTAACCGACGTAGCCAGGCGGCGAGCCGATGAGGCGCGAGACATTGAACTTTTCCATATATTCGCTCATGTCCAAATGCACGAGCGATTTTGCGTCGCCGAACATCTGCTCGGCGAGCGTCTTGGCCAAGAGCGTCTTGCCAACACCGGTGGGGCCCAATAACAAAAATGTGCCGATGGGCCGGCGCGGGTCTTTCAGGTCGGCGCGGGAGCGGCGCAGCGCCTTGCAGATGGCGGTGACGGCGTCGTGCTGGCCGATGATGGTTTTCTCCATCTCCGTTTCAACGGTCAACAGCCGCTGCATCTCCCCCTGCTCCATCCGCTTGAGCGGAATGCCCGTCCACTTGGAAACCACGTGCAGAATGTCTTCGTCGTCCACCACCACGTGCTTTTCCTCGCGCGAGGCGCGCCAGTCGCGCAGGACGGTCTCGAGCTTTTCCTTGGCCTGTTTTTCCTTGTCGCGCATGGCCGCCGCGCCTTCGAAGTCCTGGTTCTTGATGGCCTTTTCCTTTTTGCCCTTGATGTCTTCAATCTCGGCCTCGATGGCCTTGACTTCGGGCGGACGCGTCATCTGGCCAATGCGCGCGCGCGAACCGGCTTCGTCCATCACGTCAATGGCCTTGTCCGGCAGAAACCGGTCGGTGATGTAACGGTCGGAAAACTTGACCGAGGCCTCGATGGCCTTGTCGGTGAACTCGGCCTTGTGGTGCTCCTCGTATTTGTGGCGCAGCCCTTTCAAAATCTCGATGGCGTCCTCAATCGAAGGCGCTTCGACCTTGATGGACTGGAAGCGCCGCTCGAGCGCGGCGTCTTTTTCGATGTATTTGCGGTATTCGTTGAGCGTGGTGGCACCGACACATTGCATCTCGCCGCGGCTCAGCGCGGGCTTGATAATGTTCGAGGCGTCCATGGTGCCCTCGGCGGAGCCGGCGCCGACGATGGTGTGCAATTCGTCAATGAAAAGAATGACGTTCTTGGCGCGCCGGATTTCATCCATGACCGCCTTGATGCGTTCCTCGAATTGGCCGCGATACTTGGTGCCGGCCACCATCAGCGCGAGGTCGAGCGTGACGACGCGTTTGTTCAACAGGATTTCCGGCACGTTGCCCTTGGCGATTTCCTGCGCCAACCCTTCGACGATGGCGGTTTTTCCCACGCCGGCTTCGCCCAGCAGAACGGGATTGTTCTTGGTGCGACGGCACAAAATTTGTATGACGCGCTCGATTTCGTCTTTGCGGCCGATGACGGGGTCCATTTCGCCCTTGCGGGCCAGCTCGGTGAGGTCGCGGCCAAACGCTTTGAGCGCGGGCGTCTTAACTTCGCCTTTCTTCTCGGGAGGCTTTTCAACGGTCTCGCCCGGCTCTTCCTGTCCGGTGAAATTTGGGTCCAGTTCCCTCAGGACCTCCTGGCGCGTGTGTTCAATGTCCACATCCAGGCTCCGCAAAATGCGGGCGGCCACCCCGTCACCCTCGCGCAACAGGCCCAGCAGGATGTGTTCGGTGCCGATGTAAGTGTGGTTCAAATTTCGCGCTTCCCGCTTGGCCAGGTCGAGCACTTTCTTGACGCGCGGCGTGTAGGGGATGTTGCCAATCATCTTCTGGTCCGGCCCGGTGCCGACCTGCTTTTCCACTTCGAGCCGCACGGTTTCGAGATCGAGGCCCATCTTCTGGAGCACGTTGACGGCCACGCCCTGTCCCAATTTGATCAGGCCGAGCAAAAGGTGTTCGGTGCCGACAAAATTGTGGTTAAACCTGTCGGCCTCCTTCCGTGCCAGCGCAAGTACTTGCTGTGCACGCGGAGTGAAGTTGCTCATGGCTTCGTCGCTCATAATTTCTCCATGTAAAATGCTACGGGTCGCACGAATTGTCCAGCGCCGACAGGCAGAAAGCAGAAATAATGCCGGAAAGACTTCTCGAAACGGAGCTTAACGAAGGTCTAAAGCCCAAAACCCCCAAAAACGACCCACCAATTGCCGTATTTTACGCCCTGCGCGCGGTCAATTTGCCCCGCTTGGCGGCGGCGGCTTTACCACAGGCCGGCCGACCTGTTTGAGCCGGTCCCGCAACATGTCAGCACGCATCAAATCGCGTTCCTCGGCGGAGAGCTTGTCGGAAATTTGTTTCTGCAAATGGGCGGGTTGTGTGGTCAAAAACAATTCATCCACCAGCGCGCGCTCCACACCCGGAAACAGGCCCAAATCCACGCCCAACCGCATGAGCGACAACAGGTTCATGGTTTCCTTTGAGGCGATCATATGGGCGTTGGCCAGAATGCCGTAGGCGCGGCCAATATGATTATAAACCGCCTTGGCCCGTTTCTCCAAGAGTGTCAGGCGCGCGTTTTCCTCGTGTTCGATGATCTGGGCCAGGACCTTCTCCAGCCGCTCGACGATGGTAACCTCGCTCTCGCCCAAGGTCATCTGGTTGGACACCTGGAAAATATTACCCAGCGCCTCGGTGCCTTCGCCGTAGAGGCCGCGGACGGCCAAGCCGAGCTTGTTGACGGATTGAATGATGGGGTTTATCTGCTCGGCCAGCACCAAGCCCGGCAGATGGAGCATGGCACTGACGCGGATGCCCGTGCCCAGATTCGTCGGGCAGGCCGTCAAATAACCGAGGTCCTGGTCAAAGGCATAAACGAGCTTCTGCTCCAACTGCGAATCCAAATGGTCAATGGCATTCCACGCCTGGCGCAACTGGAAGCCAGGGCGCAAGGCCTGCATGCGCAAATGGTCCTCCTCGTTGATCATCACGCAAAAGGTTTCGTCGCGGTTGAACACCAGGCCGCTGCCGACGCTCTTGGCCGCATGTTCCCGGCTGATGAGATGGCGCTCAACCAGGATCTGTTTGTCCAGCGCCCCGATGTTCTCCATCGTATCGGAAAAGGAATCGTGCATTTCCGGCAAACCCTCGACCGCGGGCCGGATCAACTCCAGCACCCGGACCCGCTCCGGTTTCTTGGCCCAGCCCGGAAACACCGCGTCCCGCAGATTGCGCGCGAGCCGCACGCGGCTGGACAGGACGATGCGGTCATGCGGGCCATGGCGGCGTGCCATCTCTGCGGGCGTCGGCAAAAAGGTGTGAAGGTCCTGCATAACTTGCCGCCTCAGCGGGTCGCCGGTTTGGCCGCCCCCGAACGTTCGGCAAGGCGTTTGAGTTCGTCGCGCAGGATGGCCGCCTGCTCGAAGTCCTCCAGTTCAATCGCGCGGCTCAGCTTCTTCTGCAACGTTTTGAGGCGGTCGGAAATTTCGCGCGACTGGCGCAGCGACTCCGGCGCCTTGCCGGTATGCTGCGTGGCCTTGTGCATCGTCTTGAGCAGGCCGCTCAGGCCCTCGGCAAACGTCTGGTAGCACTCGGGACAGCCCAAGCGGCCCGACTTTTTGAAGTCGGCCTGGGTAAACCCGCACCGCGGGCATTTCAATTCCACGCCGCCGGCCGCCTGTTCAATCTCTTGCGCCGCGCCCAAGCCAAGCATCACGTCCGCGTCAGCGATCATGAATGCGGTCGGGTTGTCAATCCCCTTGGCCTTGGCGCATTCGTCACACAAATCCAGATTCTGTTTCTTGTTATCTGCAGATATTGTCGTCAGAAAAAGCGTTGCCGGTTTTTCTTTGCAGACAGAACACATTCGTTTTGCTTCCATAACTGTATGCCTACTGGTATATCGGCTCGCCCGACACTTTCGTCAAGGCATGGTACGCCTCCTCCAGCTTGCGGGTAAGGATGCCAGGCCGGCCGGTGCCGATAACCCGGCCGTCAATCCTTACCACCGGCACGATTTCCGCGCCCGTACCGGTCAGAAAACATTCATCGGCATTGAACAGGTCGTAGCGGGTCAGGTTCGGCTCGGACACCTTCAAACCGGCGTCCTGCGCCAGTTCGATTACCGTTTGCCGCGTAATGCCGTAAAGCGCGCCGGCGGACAGCGGCGGCGTGGACAGCGCCCCGTGTTTGATGATGAACAGGTTGTCACCGGCGCATTCGGCCACGAAGCCTTCCGCGTTCAGCATCACGGCCTCCTCCACGCCGGCATTGTTCGCCTCGATCTTGGCCAAAATGTTATTGAGGTAATTCAACGACTTGATGGCCGGGTTCAACGCATTGTGCAAATTGCGCGTGGTGGGCACCGTGATGATGTCCATTCCGCGCTGGTAAAGTTCCGGCGGATAGAGCTGGATCCTGTCTGCGATGATGATCACCGAGGGGCGCTTGCAACTCCGCGGACTCAGCCCCAGCGATCCGATTCCGCGCGTCACCACCAGGCGGATGTAGCTGTCGCGCACCCGGTTTTCCCGGCAAGTCCGCAGCGTGGCCTGAATGATTTCGGCGGGCGACATCGGCATGTCCAGCAGGATGGCCTTGGCGGAACAAAACAGACGGTCAATGTGCTCTTTCAATTTGAACACGCGGCCATTGTAAGCGCGAATGCCTTCAAAAATGCCGTCGCCGTACAGCAGCCCGTGATCGAACACGGATACTTTCGCCTCCCGCTCGCGGTGGAATTTTCCGTCAATAAAAATCTTCATACCTGTCGGGTACCCTATGTAAAATGGCCGCCCGTGCAAAGAGAATTACGTGCAGAGAATTTCTTGCAGACTACCGGCCACAGGCTGCCGGCTCGCGCTTCGCCTGCTGAAAGCGCTCGTTCCACGGAAAATTCACGTAGGGCTCCCGCTGAAAAATCTCCAGGTAGCGGCGCGGCAATTTTTCCAGCACGGCGTCACACCCCGCCTCCGTCTCCCCGGCCACGCGCTCGGGATAGCCAATACTGCGGTTCTTGCGTCCGCCGAAGATGATTTCCGTTCGCCGGGTGGGCACGCCCAAAGCATCGAAGAGTTTGCGGACTTTCGCGGCGTCGTTCAAATCGCGGGGCGAGTCCAAAGTGAAACAGCGATCGTGCAGTTCAAATTCATCGAGAAAATTCATCGCCCGGTTCTCAATTTCGATCCACTGAACCAGGTACCATTGGAACAACGAGAGCGGCTGGCCGGCGAAATTTTGGAAAATCTCCTCGTTGCCGGTGAGCGCCCAGACAAAGTGGCGCCGCCCGTCCTCTCCGCGATAAAAATGAAACGGCACATGAAAGCGCCGGCGCTGCGTCTCCCGCCACGCTTCGCTGTGCGCCACCTTCACCGGATCACGGACCAGGTGGATGAGCTTCAGGTCTGGGAAAAACTCCATGGCGGCCACGTAAGCCGATTTCAAAAACGAGTGGCTGGATTCGCAATAAATCGAGCCGGGCAGCCGCTCCAGGTAGGCGCGCTTCTTCGCCAGCAGCGCGCGGATGCGGTTGAACCGCCCCGCGTAAGCGTCGTAAATGGCGCGGCCGAACATCGTGGGATTTTGCCAGTCGAAAAAGACCTCGTGGCGGCAGTCGCAATCCACCGCGTTGAGGCGAAAGAGATTCCTCAGATACAGCGTGCCCGAACGCGCGTTGGTCAACGCGAAGATCGTCGCTTTCATGCCCGGCTGTGTCCGTTCACGGCTAAAGACGGTTGGAGTACTTTCTGGATGCAAACGACTTCGACGGGCCCCGACATCTCCGGCTCAAACATCGTCGTGCGCTTGCGATCAAAAATGGAAAAACCAAACCGCGAATAGACCAGTTCCGGATGGCGGTCGGGGTGGGAGAAGAACGCGCCGTAACATTGTTTGACGCCGGCGGCGCGCAATTTTTTTTCGTACGTGAGCCAGAACAATCGCGCCAGCCCCTGGCCGCGATGATGCTTATCAATCTCAAAGTGCAGATGCGCCGCCCGGGCCGGATGCCTGGGCTGCTCCCAAAACCCCGCGGTGAGCAGCCAGCGAATGAACCGCCGGCTGCGCGGGTGCCGCGCATAGCGGCCGGCGGCGAGCCGCCCCAGCATCTTGAGCGTGGTCTGAAATCCTGAACGGATCAGCACCCGGTCGAAATTGGGACAAACCGAGCCGAGCAAATAGCCCACCACCCGGCCATGATCCTCGGCCACCAAGGCCCACTCCGGCTCGTGGTCCAAATAAGCGTTGGTAAACAAATCCGCGAACAGCTCGCGGTCGTTGAACAGCGATTCAACGGGGTTGCCCCAAACGCCCGTGTCGCAGCAAATCCGGCGGACGGCATCGCGATCCTTGGTTTCGTAGGGGCGGATGAGAATTTTTTCAGCCGGGGCCGAACCGTTCGGACGGGAAAAGTTTTCGATGCCATTTTCCGCGCCAACATCTCTTGGAACAATCAAACCCGCCATTTTGCCTCCATTATAATCCTTGTGGTTTCCAACCCGAACCGCGATGGCCATCAGCATGGCCCGCTTGCGGCCCGCCTGAACATCGCGCATTTTGGGAATTATTCCAGCGGCCGTCCAGAGAATTTTCGGGGCCAAATTTGCGTGACAGGGCGCCGAGGGGGATTATATTGGCGCGCCGCGTGACGACCCTATGGTCTAGCGGTTAGGACACCACCCTTTCACGGTGGTAGCCCGGGTTCGATTCCCGGTAGGGTCGCCAACATCACAAACGTCGGTGAACACGCCATTTTTTTGGATGGCTAAAATGACCCCACGAAACGGCCGCACCTTCCGGGTCTTTTACACCCACCCCTCGACGCGTTTACACGGAATTTTTCAGTTCGCTCCCGGTTGCAGGAGCGATCCAAATGGTGCCTGGGGATTCTCTTTTCGTTCACGGAGAATTTTAGCCAACCGTTGCTGGCAAACCCACGCCTCGATTTCGTCCCATGTCAGAATGCGGACACCCTTCGCGTCGGATTTTGAGGCGCGATATGACGCGATGCGGAACTGCCATTTGTCTAAATCTTTAACGCGGTCGAGCGCGCCGAGAATCCGCAGCGATTCAAAGGCGGCGATGGTGTCGCGGGCGCTGCCGTCAATGTGGTATTCATTGTAACCGCCGGAATCGGGCGAGGTGAAATAGCCTTTCCCGGCGTGACGTTTCAGAATTCCTTCAATGCACGCCTCGCGGTCAATCTTGTCCAGCCCGCCGAGGATTTCCAGCGCAGCGAGATCAAAATAAGTGTCTTGAAGCGCTGGCCAGCCGGGCGTGTAAAACAGCCCGCGCACGTCGCGCCAATTAGACAGCCTTGCCCGGTCCGCGGATGCTTCGCCGGAGAGAACCTGTAATGCGCAGAGGTGCGGGATGATTTTAGCCCGCTCCACCAAATCCAGACACTTCACATCCTGTAATAAGCGAAGTTGCGCCAGTATCAGACTGTCAACTTGCTCGACGGTACAATTTTTTCCTTCATTGCTATATCGCTGCTGCGCCAACATGAAATGGAGTCCCCAGCCATATTGATTCGAGTGGTGGAAAGCTTCCGACATCTGGCCGGAATCCACGCCCAATTCGTTCAAACTGAACCAGCCGCCGGCCAGTGCTTTTCCAAGCAACCAGGCATTTCCAATCCGTTCATATTTCGATTCCAATGCTCCGTGCGGATCAAAACCGGCAGCTTTGAAAACTTCCTGCCGCGTCGCTTGGAGCCCGTCCGATGAAAATAGATTGGTTGCAGGCAGAACCAAACCGAAACAGAGAAACTGGTACAGGCCATTGCTCAAGGAACTTCCATCGCTGGCTTGGCCAAAGCCGGCGAGCGCAGCTCGGACTTGCGCTTCGGAAACATTCACCGTTTTCAAGCCATCCAGCCGTGCCATCCAGGCGGGTGGCCGGAATCGCAGCATCATGCCAGCCATCATCAACAGCACGAACGCGCCGATAAAAATCCGCCCCCAACGCATGGATTTGGCGCGGGACGGCGGCACGATAAACACTTCCGATTCCGGCGAGTCGCCCAACGTCCGTTCCGCCGCCGCGAGATTTCCGCTGCGAAATTCCTGCCACGACTGGAGAACGTTTTCTTCGACGAGGCTCTCCAACTCCTGGGGGTTGGTCAGGCCGGAGGTTTTCAACGCCGCCAGATTTTGCGCATCTGCTTTGCCGCAATGCGCCCGGATAGTTCCGTCCCAGCCCAGCAAAACTTGCGAGCAATTCTGGCTGATGGGCGGCAGGAAAACCTCGGCCATGTTGGTCAGGAACCGGTTTTCCACCGGCGGCAGCCGCAGCAGCAGTCCGCTGGTTTCCCACCGGAAATTGTTCACGAGAAAACGTGAGCCGAGAAAACGCGCAAAGACCAGCAATTCACCGCGGTCAAAACCATTTGTCGGTGGCAAATCATCCGCCTCGGCAGAAAGTTTGAGCAAGCCGTGCGCGGCGCGCAGAAACAAACTGTAGTCCATCCGCATCGGCCGCTTTTTGTAAAACAAGAAAAAAACGATGGTGGCGGTCAGGAGTGGGAGTAATGCCATGCTTGAGGGAATCCACCCGAGCGCCAAGGCGGAAAGGCCTGCGGTGATAATCAAGCAGTAGGCAAACATGCTGACTTGAAAGGGATTGCGGCAAATCATCAGCGAGCGCGCTGAAATCAGCGTCAACACCGAAACAAAACAGGCGACGATAAACTGGTCGGTTTTGATTCCCCAGGCGGCCAGGCCTGATTGATCGAGAATGACAAAAGCCACGAGCAGCAGCGGAAAGCCCCAGATGAAGCTGCGGCAAAACCGCCGGTGCAACTCCGGGCGAAAGCCGCCCGCGTCTCGAAAATTCTGCCGTTCCTTCCGCACGATGAAAGACGCTACCATCAGACTTGGAAGGTTTGCGATCACCCAGAGCAACGGCATTAGCCACGCAAACAAAAACGTCTTGCCCAACAACGACACGATTTTCGCGCCCACGCCAGCGGTAATGGTCCCGCCCGCCGCCGCCTTTGCGGAAGATGACGCCAGCACGCCGGCCATGACGGCAGGAACGAGCGTTTTGGCTGGCCGCAGTTTGGTCAGCGAGCCGGCGAGTTTTTCCTCCAGCCGTTCGCGCATAGCCGTGCGGGCGCGGTGCAAGCGCACGCGCAGAGCGACCTCGGAAATGCCCAGCGCCGCCGCCGCGTCCGCGCCGCTCCTGCCTTCGAGATAAAACAGCACCAGACATTCGCGGTGCGCGGCGGGCAGTTCCGCGAGCGTCTGCCGCAAGGTTTCCGGCGTGTGGAGCGGATTGGTTTCGGCGGCGGTATTTTCTTCGAGCGGGTTATCAGAATGTTCCAGCGCCCAGCGTTCGCACTTGTTTAGTTCGCGGCGGTGGCGCAGGCCGAAGTTGATGGCGACGCGACGGGCGATGGTGTTGATCCAGCCGGAAAATTTCGCGCCGTCGCCAAGCAACCACAGCCGTCGATAGGCACGGATAAACGCCTCCTGTGTAGCTTCTTCCGCGAGCGCTGCATCGCCCAGCCGACTCCACGCAACCGCATAAACGCGGCGTTCATGGCGTTCGACGAGTTCGCGGTAACGCTCGGCGTCGCCGCCGCGCACGGCGGCCACGGCGGATTCGTCAAGCTGCGCGGTAGGATTGGCGCTGTCGGTCACTTCAGTTGCTGCCATTTAACCGCAAGACAGCAAAGAAGGGAAATTGTTACACGCCAAATCCGCCGACCCTTGGCTTCCGCCGCGCGCGGGAGGTTCAACCGCAAAGCCTATTACGCGCACAAACCGGCGACCCGGAATGTGCATTTGGTGTTTACATTACAACTCTTACGTCACCCGGAAGAAATCTGAAAAAAGCTTGCAGTACCGTTCCGGCGAAATCAGAATGCCGAAAGAATGGCGCGGATTGCTTGCGGGCCGGCAGTCGCGTGAGAAATGCCCGATATTAAAGCGCACTCTGCAATAACCACCAACCCATTCCCAGTTCAAATCGTTGCCCGCAAATACAGCCGCGCAAAACTTGCCATGAAGACCTGCAATCACCCCCCTCGATTCCTGCTCAAACCGCGATTCCACCTGGCCGGATTGGCCGCCTGTCTCCTGGCCGTCAGCGCCGGGATAGGCTACGGCCAGGTAACCAACTGGGTAGCCACCTTCAACAGCAGCGCCGACACCTCCCTCTGGAGCCACCAGAGCGGCGATAGCAGCACCGACTACATATCCTATCTGGCCGGTGACGCCCCGCCCGGACAGACCTATTCCGCCGGTTGCCTGGTGTTGCAATGCGCCTTTTCTCCCAGCCTTGGCTGGACCGTCGTGGGCAAGAATGTGCATGGGTTGAACGTAAGCAATTGCACCACGCTGGAGATGGACGTGAAAGTGGCTCCCAGCCAGACGGTTTTTGACCAGTTCGGCAACGCCTGTAATTCATTCGAGGTGACCCTCGGAGAGGGGAGTTCCGACACCTGGGTCGGCATTGATTCGGGCGCGGTCGCCCCGACCGCGGGAAACAACGGCTGGCAGCACCTCGCCATTCCTGCCACCGCCTTTACGGGAGGTAACGCCAGTTGGAATGACATCCAATGGGTCCTGGTCGAGCCGGTTGACAACTATTTCACTAACTCCGGGAATATGGTCCTGGAAATCGCCAACGTGAAATTCACCGCTCCGGCGCCGCTCGCGGCCAACCCTGCCATCAGCCTGAACGCCACCAGTGCCGTCCGCACCGCGGATCGGCGCTGGTTCGGCATCAACACGGGCGATTATGATTATGATTTCAACCTGCAGCATACCGTCCCCGAATCCCAAGCAGCCGGTTGGACAACGTTCCGCTATCCCGGCGGTTCCACGTCCGACAATTATCATTGGGCGCACCAGACCGAAAACAACAACACCTTTGCCAATTTCGCCACCATCGTCACCAACCTCGGCGCCACGGCGGTAATTACCGCCAATTACGGCACCGGAACCCCGGCGGAGGCAGCGGGGTGGGTCGCCAGTGCAAACGTCACCAATCATTACGGCTTCAAGTATTGGGAAATCGGCAATGAGCAATATTCCACCTCGACCGAGGTGGATTCCAATACGCCCTCGCATTCTCCCTACGAATACGCCTCGCGTGCCGCCACTTACATCCAACAAATGAAGGCCGTGGACCCCACCATCAAGGTCGGTGTCGTGGTCGTCAGGGGCGAGGTGCCCGATTCCAACGGCTATTACAACAACCCGGCCACCAACCTCGTCACCGGCCAGATCTTTTACGGCTGGACCCCAGTGGTCATGAGCACCTTGCGTCAACTGGGCGTCACGCCCGACTTCGCCATCTACCATTACTATCCTGAAAACTATCCATCTTCCGGCGACAACGACCAGACGCTCCTGGCCACCGCCAACTGGGCCGGCGACGCCGCGGAGTTGCGCGGGGACATCAATGACTTTTTCGGTCCGGCCGGCACCAACATCGAGTTGCTCATTACTGAAAACAACAGCGACGAGGGCAACCCCGGCAGGCAATCCGTCAGCCTGGTCAACGCGTTGTATTATGCCGACAGCCTGGGCCAGATCATGCAGACTGAGTTCAACGCCCGCATCTGGTGGCAACTGCATGACGGCGGGCCGCCCTACACCGATGGAGACCTGGCCACCACCGTCTATGGTTGGAGGAATTACGGCGCCTTCGGCATCATGGATTGGGAACAGGGACTGACCATGACCAACCGGTATCCACCCTATTTCGCCGCCGAACTGATCTCCCATTTTATCGGCGCAGGCGACACGGTATTGAGCGCCTCGTGCAATAACCCGCAGGTCTCCGTGTATGGCGCGTTGCGCACCAACGGTTGCCTCGCCCTGATGGCCATCAACAAAAGCTCCACCTCCAACTACACCGCCAACATCGGCCTGGCCAACTACACTCCCATCGGAACCGCGGCGGTTTACTCCTACGGCATGCCGCAGGACAACACGGCCGAAGCCGCCAACAACGCGTGTGACATCACCACCAACGTCTGCAACGTGAGCGCGAACTTCAGCTACCCGCTTGCGCCGTATTCCATCAACGTCTTTGTTTTCTCGGCAGCCCCTTCGCTCTCGGTCACGCCGCCGTCCGGCGCCGGGCAACTGGTCCTGCAACTGACCGGTGAACCCGGCATTCCATACGTGTTGCAAACCTCGCCCGACCTGGTCAACTGGACGCCGGTGGCCACCAATGTCCTCACCGCCAACGCGCTGACCATCACCAACCCGGTTAGCTTGGCAGCGGGGGCCCAATACTGGCGCGCGGCATGGTTGCCGTGAGACCGCTTAACCGGCAAATTGCCCACGCCCGAATCGAAACAGCCGCGCCGATGCCAATACCGCTTCCAAGAAAGCTGCATGCCCGCCCCCTGTCCCCTCTCCGCTCCCATCGGATGGGAGGGGAGAGGGTGAGGGTGAGGTGAGGGTTCTGCCTTCATTGGATGTTGGACGTCGAATGTTCCCCGGTTCATGGTAAGGGCGGGCGTGAAAATCAAGAAATGGCGCGTTCGTTCGCCTGCCCAATAGGTCGCTGCGTCTTTTGCGGAAATACTCTGTTCACGCGCAGCCTTTGCTACGATGGGTTACGCCGCCATAAACGGCGCAATTTCATGCTGGACAAGGATTTCAGTCCAGCTTAGAACGCTTTCCATGAAGCAGGATAGGCTGAAGTTACAAAAGGATCGGCTGAATAGCCAGCAGCCCATTGTTTGTTCAACGTTAGGCATCGTCCGCTCGTCATGAGTATTTTCGGTCAGACACTTTTCGGAGGCAGTCGGTTCATCCGTTGGGCTCTTAGCCCATTCATTCTCTTATTCGGGTTGCTGATCCCGTTGCTCATCGAGCAGTGGACGCCGACACAGATTGCTGTGATGGTGGTCTTGGAAGCTATGTGCATCACTTTGTTGGCCGGATTCTGGTTGCCAGCGCGACTTGGTCATTGGGCATTCCGGATTGTTACTGGCTTGGTTTTTCTCTTTTACGCTGGCTATTTGGTTGACGAATTGACCAAATTCAAGGTTACCGGAAGTGATGGCGAGGCTTCCCCGCTTGACGCGCTGTTTGGGTTTTTGATTATCGGTTTGCCGTGTTTGTGGTATGCTCTTTTGGGACGTTTCACTTTGCAGCCGCGTGAGACTCCTCCGGAGGTTTCGGAGTCAGAGGATGACGAAGATGATGATGCCTAATTATGAGGCTAGGCTGCAAGTGCTCTGAAAAGTTTCCACGCGTTCGCGCGCGGCAAGAAAACTGGCCCCGCTGGTGACACCCGGAAAATCATTTTTAGATCTTCAACAGCTCACGCACTGTCAGGGGTTTGAAGGTCAAACCTTGCCGTTTTTGAAAGCCTGCAATTTCGTCCAGTGCGTCCTTCACGAAATCGAATCCGACAAAATAGCCTGGCGTGTGCCCCTCGCGCATAGCCGGTTCCGTTTCGTAACACCCTCCGCAGAGATGAATGAAATTCAACCCAACATCTCCGGCTCGCCACCGTAAGCGCCGTAGGCACGGCATCTTTGTAGCGCTAATCAAACAAGATTCTCCAGCTCCGTTCAGGAGCGCCATCTTCCACGTTGCACGCACTCCCATTTCTGCTTTCTGCTTTCCTAATTTCTGCTTTGTTCCTGAGCGGCGAAAATACGGTTGAAAAGATGCACAATGCGCGACCGTCGCCTATTCATAAACGCCCAACCGTGTTTCAATGGGATTCATGACCGGCAACGGAAAAATCGCCCGCCCGCCCCGCGCCATCCGCGACGAACCGAACCGCCGCATGGACGACGGCCAGGCCCGCCAAGCACCGCTCCCGTGGCTCAACGGATTCCCGCCATCCTCCATCATCTATCCTCCATCCTCGATCCGGTTTGCCACCACCCCCGCGCCGGGCACCTTGCGGGTCAAACCAGGTCAAACCCAGTCAAACCAAATCAAACCAAATCAAACAAAATCTCTGCGCAGTCACAGGCGGACAACAGCACAATACCCGCAAAACCATTGAAAATGCTCCCAATTCGCGCTTCCCGCACTTTTCTCACCGGCGCCAATCCGTGAAACCTCACGGTCTTTGGCCAAAAATTGCCATTTTCGGAAAGGAACCGGCGGAATACCCGTGCCACGATGAACCAAAAATTATTTCAAAAATCGCTTGCATCAAGACCGGAGTTTGCTATTTTCTGCGCTCCGTTTCGTCTCAAAAAGGCTGGGCGGACCGCGGTGGCAGACCGATAACTGATTCCCCACAGGGACAGGAATGATGGCCTGCCGACTCCCAGAGTTGCCGCCGAAATCTTTGTTTTTATGCCAGTTAAAACATTTAGACCGCTAACGCCGTCCACGCGATATGTGACCATCGCGGACTACAGCGACATTACCAAGACGCGGCCCGAGAAGCGCCTGGTCATCACGCGGAAGAAGACCGGTGGCCGCAATCATTTCGGCCGCGTCACTTCCCGCGGGCTGGGTGGCGGCCACAAACAAAAAATCCGGCTGGTGGATTTCAAGCGCAACAAGCACGGTGTGGATGCCACCGTGGCGGCCATCGAGTACGATCCCATGCGCTCGGCGCGGCTCGCCCTGTTGCAATACAAGGATGGCGAAAAGCGCTATATCATCGCTCCCACTGGCATCAAGGTGGGCGGCACCATTTCCAGCGGGCCCACCGCGCCTCCGGAAATTGGCAACGCGCTCCCGCTGAAAGCCATTCCCGTGGGCATCGCAATTCACAACATCGAGCTCAATCCAGGTTGCGGCGGCCAGATGGTGCGTACCGCCGGCGGCGCGGCCACGTTGATGTCGCGCGACGAAGGCTACGCGCAAATCCGCCTGCCCTCCGGTGAAATCCGCAAGCTGAATGAAGAGTGCTACGCCACCATCGGCCAGGTGGGCAATGCCGAACACGAAAACGTCATTTTGGGCAAGGCCGGGCGTTCGCGGCACCGCGGTATCCGGCCAGTCAACCGCGGCGTCTCACGCAATCCGGTGGACCATCCCAACGGCGGCGGCGCCGGCAAATCGAAATCCGGCGGCGGTTGGCAGCAGTTGACGTCACCTTGGGGCAAAATCGCCAAGGGCGGCAAGACCCGCCGCAAATACAAGCAGTCCAACCGGTTCATTGTGGTTCGCCGGAACGGGTTGCCGATGAAGCTCAAGTAAATGACTTATGGGACGCTCGATTAAAAAAGGTCCGTTCGCGGATTTTCACCTGTTGGACAAAATCCAGCAGGCGAAGGAAACCAAGTCCAAGACGCCGATCAAGACCTGGTCGCGGCGCTCGACCATCACGCCCGATTTCGTGGGCCTTACGTTCAACGTCCACAACGGCAAGATATTTCAAGCGGTGTTCGTGACCGAAAACATGGTGGGCCACAAGCTGGGCGAATTCTCGCTCACGCGTACGTTCAAGAAACACGGGGCGCACACGGCCAAGGCGGAGGCGAAATAACATGGAAGTTCATGCCATTTTGAAAAACGTGCCGATGTCGCCGCAAAAAATGCGCGAGGTCGTCCGGCAAATCCAAGGGATGCCGGCCCTCAAGGCGCAGGCGGTCCTGCAATTCGTTCCGCGCAAGGGGGCGCGGTTGGTGGCCAAAACCCTGAGATCGGCCATCGCCAATGCCGAGAACAACAATAAACTCAAACCGGAAGCATTACGCATCAAGCAGGCCGTCGCCGGTTCGGCCACGATCATCAAACGGTTTCAACCCAAGGCGCGCGGCTCCGCCGGTCCCATCCTCAAACGCCGTTGCCACATCAAAATCACCTTAAGCGATGAATAGCAAACAACCGAATTCGAGTATTGGAGCCATGGAGTGCCGGCGCATTGCCTCCAGCGCGTCCGCTTCTCTTCCCATTACTCCATCACTCCCTAACTCCAGTTTCTAGCATGGGCCAAAAAACAAATCCAATCGGTCTGCGCGTCGCCGTCAACAAGGACTGGCGTTCCAAATGGTTTGCCGGCAAGAAGGAATTCGGCAAGCTGCTCAACGAAGACCGCCAGATCCGCACCCTGCTCAAGAAGAAACTCGAATCGGCCTCCGTGCCGAAAATCCTCATTGAACGCGCCACCAACCGCTGTCGCGTCACCATTCTCACCGCGCGCCCGGGCGTGGTCATCGGCCGCAAAGGCGCGGAAATTGACAAGCTCAAGGAAGAGTTGAGCCGCATGACCGGCAAGGAAGTCTATGTGGACATCGTTGAGGTCAAGACCCCGGAACTGGACGCCCAACTGGTGGCTGAGAACGTGGCGCTGCAATTGGAACGCCGCGTGTCGTTCCGCCGGGCAATGAAAAAAGCTTTGCAAACGGCGCAGGATTTCGGCGCCGAGGGAATCAAAATCCGCTGTGCCGGCCGCTTGGGCGGCGCGGAATTGGCGCGGGTGGAACAATACCACTGGGGCCGCGTGCCGCTGCATACGTTGCGCGCCAACATTGACTACGGCTTCGCCGAGGCGCTTACCGTCTATGGCAAGCTCGGCATCAAATGCTGGATTTGCCGCGGTGAGAACAAACCCAAGCTGACCGAAGCAGCGCCCACACCGGGCGAAGCGATTCCGGTGAAGTGACCAACTGGTGATATGACCAATCACCGATTTAACCATTTAACCATTTAACAAACCTATGCCGTTGATGCCTGAGAGAGTGAAGTATCGCAAGATGCACCGTGGCAACCGCGCCGGGATGGCGACCCGCGGCCAGACGGTGGCCTTCGGCGAATTTGGTTTGATGGCGCTGGAACGCTGCTGGCTCGACACCAAGCAAATCGAGGCCGCGCGCGTGGCCATTGCCCGTAATTTGAAACGGCGCGGGAAGATGTGGATCCGCATTTTTCCGCAGAAATCGTTTACCAAGAAGCCGCTGGAAACGCGCATGGGCAAGGGCAAAGGCCCGTTGGAATCGTGGGTCGCCGTCATCCGCCCGGCCAACATGTTGTTTGAAGTGGACGGCGTCACCGAGGTGGAGGCGCGCGAGTCCCTGCGCCTGGCCGCCACCAAGCTGCCCATCCGGACGCGCTTTGTTTCGCGGCACTATTTGAGCCGGTAGCTGGCCGCCGGGAAGAATTTTATGAAATTTACGGAAATCAAAGACATGACGCTGGTGGAGCTGTCGGCCAAGAGCCGCGACCTGCGCCACGAGATGTTCAATCTGCGTTTGCAGCAGGCCAGCGCGCAACTGGAGAAACCGGCGCGCCTGCACACGCTGCGCCGCGATATCGCGCGGCTCGAAACGCGCATTTCGGAACTCCGTAACAAGGCGAAAACCGTTTGACGATTTGTATGGCTGAAGAAACCAAAACCCAGGAAACACCCGCCGCTGCCGCCACCGCCGCCTCCGCCCGCGGCCACCGCAAACAGCGCGTCGGCGAAGTCATTGCCAGCAAGATGGCCAAGACCATCGTCGTGCGCGTCGAGCGCCGGTTCCCGCATCCGCGATACCGCAAGGTGGTCACCGCCTACAAGAAATTCTATGCCCACGACGAAAAGGGCGAAGCCAAACCCGGTGACCAGGTGCGGATCGAGGAGACGCGTCCCCTGTCCAAGCTCAAGCGCTGGCGGCTGCTGGAGGTGGTGGAGCGTAACCAAGGCGTGACGCCCGTGGCTGAGTAAAGGTTTTATGTTGCAAATTCGTTCTCATTTGGACGTGGCGGACAACACCGGCGCCAAAATCGCCTGGGCGATTGGCGTGTTGGGCCGCAACCAGCGTTACGCCGGCGTCGGCGACATCATCAAGGTGCATATCAAGGACGCCGCGCCGGACGGCCAGGTAAAAAAAGGCGAGGTCCACAACGCGGTCATCGTCCGCACCCGGCAGCCCATCCGCCGCAGCGACGGCTCGTATCTCCGCTTTGACAGCAACGCGGTGGTCCTCATTGACCCCGAGCTGAACCCGAAAGGCACGCGCATTTTCGGGCCGGTGGCGCGCGAGTTGCGCGAGAAGAAGTTCATGAAAATAATCTCGCTGGCGCCGGAAGTGATTTGATATTGGTTAAATAAGTTAAATGAGGCCCATTTTAGGAATCACTCGTTTCGCGAAGCACTGTTTTAACCATTTAACCAGTTACCCATTTAACGAAATTTACGAACATGAAATGCCACGTGAAAAAGGGCGATGAAGTGGTCGTGCTGGCCGGCAAGGAAAAAGGCAAGCGCGGCAAGATCATCGCCGTGTCGCCCAAGAAACAGCGCGTCATTGTTGAGGGCCTGCAACTGATCAAGCGCCACACGCGCAAGAGCCAGCAGTATCCCCAGGGCGCCATCGTCGAGCGTGAAGGCACCATCCACCTTTCCAATGTGATGAAGGCGGAGCTTTTTGACGCCCGCGGCACCCAGCCCGCGCCAGCCCCGGCCACCTAGCTGTACCCTTGGGGAGAGTTCCATAACAACCGGGCACAGCCCATCTAACCCACGGTGCCCCGGTTGACAAGGACTTCAGAATCTCTTTCTGGCAAGATCGCACAGAAAACTTCGTACCCCGCCCGATCAGGGCACAACGACGATTGACAGCGCGCGTGTTTTGGCGGATGCTGAACTTAAGGGAAAATGAAGGTCCTCACTTGGAAATCGCTTTCGTCGCGCAAGCGCCGGGTTGCGCTCTGGGTTCTCGGCCTGCTGCTTTTTTACACGATACTGGGCTTCCTCATCCTGCCGCCCATAATCCGCAGCGTAGTGGTCAAACAATTGTCCAAACAACTCGACCGTGACGTATCCATTGAAAAGATCCGGCTGAATCCCTATGCGCTTTCCTGCACCATCCATGGACTGCTTATCAAGGACCCGGATCGCGAACCGTTTGTGGCCTGGGACGAGTTCTATGTCCGCGTTGGACTTGCCTCGTTCCTGGGTCATCCGTGGGTCCTGAAGGAACTGAGCCTTAGCGGGCCTTTTGTTCGCGTGCAGATGAACAAGGACTACACGTTCAACTTCTCCGATCTGGTCACCAAGTTCTCCACCAACACCGCGCCGGCAAAAACCGAGTCCCAGCCGCTGGCGTTGCGCATTGACCGGCTGCACATCGGCGGCGCGACGGCCGCGCTAGCGGACTTCACGCCGCGGGAACCGTTTCGGCGCACGCTCGGCCCGCTGGACGTCACGCTGATCAATTTTCGCACCGACCCGGACAACAAAAATCCCTACGCCTTCACCGGCACCACGGACGCGGGCGAACAGATTTCGTGGAGCGGTTTCTTTTATCTCGACCCCTTGCGCTCCGAGGGCGAATTGAAGCTGTTCCATTTCGCGCTGAACAAATACGCGCCTCTGTATCAGGATCTGGTGCGCTTCGAAATCCGCGGCGGCGAGATTGCGCTCGATGCGAAATACCGTTTTGCGTTGAGCGCCACCAACCGGGCCGCCGCCGTGCAGGACACGGCGTTTGCCCTGCGGGATTTCCGGCTGGGCATGCCGGGCGACACCAATGACATCGCCGATTTGCCGCTATTGGACGTCACCGGCGCGAGCGTTGACCTGGACCACCACCAGGCGACCGTGGATTCCGTGACGGCCACCGGCGGGCGGCTTTTTCTGCGCCGTGGCACCAATGAAGCCATTAACGTCGTCGAACTGTCCCAGCCGGCGGAGCCGGTGACCAATGCGCCGGGCGGGATTCTGTTCCTGTTGCGCTCCGTGACCAACGCCGTGGCCATGTTGCTCAACAGCACGAACCAGTGGAGCGCCACCGTGCATAGCGTGGACTTCGCCCATTGCGCGTTGCACCTCGAAGACTTGGCGAACTCGCGCCCGGCCAGGCTCGACCTCACAGATATTGCGCTGGCCGCCAGGAATATTTCCAACATTCCGGGAACAAATCTTGACGCCGAGCTTGCCCTGCGCTGGAACACAAACGGCTCGATTAAGACGACCGTTTCAGCCACATTCCTGCCACCCACCGCCGATATCCAGCTTGATCTCGATCAGCTTGATCTGGGCACGCTCGACCCCTATCTCGAGCCAAAGCTCAATTTGTTCGTTATCGGCAGCAAGCTCGGCCTGCACGGTCAGGTCCTTTTGCGGACGCCTCAGGGACAATTACCCCAGGTCACCTTCCATGGCGACGCCAGTCTCGATGACTTCCACACCGTGGACGGCATCATGGCGGAAGATTTGTTGAAATGGGATTCGGTCAACCTCACCGGCATCGCTGCCAACTTGAATCCGCAAACCGTCTCGATTCGCGAAATCGCCGTGAATGACGCTTACGCTCGGCTCATCATCGAAACCAACGGCACCATCAACCTCCTCAACGCGCTGCGATTGACGAACACGAACGCGCCGTCCACCAACCAGACCGAAGTGGCTGTGGTTCGGAAACCCGCCGCTCCGTCGGCCACCGAGACTAACAGACCCCCTGCCCCGCCTCCCGCCAGCCGGAATGCGCCAGAGAACAACGGACTGCCCCAGATCGCCATCGGTGCAATCGTCATTTCCAATACCGCCATCAGCTTCACCGACCGCTCAATCAAGCCAAATGTGAACATGTCCATCCAGCAGGTGAACGGCAGGATCGCCGGCCTTTCCACCGAACAGCTTCAACACGCTGATTTGAACCTGAACGCAAAAGTGGATGGCGTCGGCCCGGTAACCATCACCGGCACCATCAACCCCTTTAGCGGCACGCAGACCAACGACGTGAAAATCTCCGTCAAGGACATGGATTTGACGCCGGCCAGCCCGTATTCGGGCAAATTTGCCGGTTACCGCATCGCCGAGGGCAAACTGAACATGGACCTCACGTACGACCTGGTGGGAAGGAAATTGCAGGCAAAAAACGTCATCACGCTGGATCAATTCACGTTCGGCGAAAAGGTGGACAGCCCGGAGGCCACCCATTTGCCTGTGCGCCTGGGGGTCGCCATCCTCAAAGACCGGGACGGCAAAATTGTTTTGGACGTGCCCGTCGAAGGCAGCCTGGATGACCCGAAGTTTCGCATCGGCAAGGTCGTGGCGCGCGCCATTGAGAACATTCTGGTCAAGGTCGCCACCTCGCCGTTTTCGGTGTTGGGCGCACTCTTCGGCGGCGGGGGCGAGGAACTGGGCTGGCAGGATTTTGCGATTGGGAGCGCGGATTTGACACCGGCCGACCGGCAGAAACTGGATTCGCTGGCCAAGGGGCTTTATGCCCGGCCCGCGCTGCAATTGGAAATCGCCGGCAGCGTGGACCCTGATGGCGACCGGGAAGGTCTGCAACGCGCGGCGCTCGACCGCGAAATCCGCGCCGGCGTGTGGATGACGCTTCGGAAATCCGAGCGCGCGACCAACTCCGTTGACCACCTGGTGGTGGCGCCGGACGAACGCGAACGCTGGGTGAAAAAAATCTACGACCAGGCCGTCGCCTCCGGCAAAATCACGCCGCAGTTCATCGCCGCGAACACCGATCTCGCGGTTTACGCCGCCGCCGCCGTTTTGCCGCGTCGCGTCATGCTCGAGAAGGGTGCGATTAAACTCGAAACGGCTCAAACGACCCAGTCTCCCGCGCCAGCCACCAACAGTCCGGTTTATCACACGAAACTCGTGCCGCCGCCCGAGCCGATGGAGGCCATTTTGCTCGCGACTTGCCCCATTGGTGAAAGCGATCTGGCAGCGTTGGCCGCCGAACGCGCCAAGGCAGTGCAGGCCTACCTGCTCCAGTCCGGAAAAGTCGAGGCGTCGCGGTTGTTCCTCAAGGAAGATGAGAACGGTTTGCGCAGCGACGGCAGCCGCGTGTATTTGCAGTTTCGCTAGCCCGGTTACGGAAATAGCGCGTAATAAAATCTGCTCCCCAAAAAAATCCAGATCGCCGCCGCCAGCGCGATGTATGGACCGTACGGCATGCGCGAGGACCAGGCACGCCGGCGCAGGATAATGAGTGTTACCCCTACTGCCGCGCCGATGACTGAACTGACCATCAACGAGAACAATACGCCCTGCCAGCCGATGAACGCTCCGATTGCGGTCATGAATTTCACGTCGCCCAGGCCCATGGCCTCGCGCGGCAGCACGATCTCCGCGGACTCCGCTTCCAGGTGCGCCACGCCCGCGGGATCCATGTCTTCTCCGCCAATCTGCAGCCGCCCCGACCGCAGCGCCACCCGCACGTCCACGTCGGCGTAGCCCCGATCAATCAACTCCACCGTCCGGGCGTGAAAACTGACGGTGTCTGATTTGCGATAAAACAAGTCTTCGTAGGGAATTTCCTTGTCCGGCAGGTGCAAACAGGTTTCAGTAAAAATGACTTTTGTGCCGGCGGGCAATTTCAGCCGTTGCCGGCCAAACAGCAGTTTGCCCAGGCGCAACACGGCATAAATTACGGCTGCACCGACCGCTGCGCCGAGCGCGCTTTGCGCCAATCCCTCACCGACCGTGTGCGCATTGTGCATGGCCGGCAGGAAAAATGACGCCGCAAACCCCGCCAACGCGCCGCCCACGGTGATTTCGTCAGGGATGATAAAATGCTCAAAATCAATGAACGAGGCTACCATCAGGCCGGCCAGAAATACCGCGTACACGATCGCCAGCGCCGGGGAACTTTTGCCAAAGGCCAGCCAGCAGCCGAGAAACGCGACACCCGAGAGCAGTTCCACCACGAAATAGCGTGGGGAGATCGGGGCGCCACAGTTCTTGCACCGCCCCCCCAACACGAGCCAGGTCACCAACGGGATGTTGAGCCACCAGGGAATGGTGTACTTGCAATGCGGGCAATGCGAACGCGGCGTGACGATGCTCAAACCGAGCGGCATCCGATAGATGCAGACGTTCAAAAAACTCCCCACGACGCAGCCGAACACGAAGAACACCAGTGACCAGAAATGGAAGGGCACCAGAGACAAATCAAGGCCCTTGAGTCCCGAGTCCACCGGCCTAACCCCTGAGTCGGCCGCACCAAGTCCGGACATCGCCGCCAGCAAAAGCAGACCCGGCAGCCATGATAGCCTCCAGAAAAGTCTGCCTCGCGTCCGGCTGCCGTTTCCCCCTCTCCCCGCCAAACGGGGAGAGGGCCGGGGTGAGGGGCTTGATTCTATCTGGAAGTTCGCTGTTCCAAGTTCATGGTGAGCTTCCTTTCGATCTTTCGCATGCATCGGGATCGTGAACCTGACGCAAGCTGCCAGTCTGCCGAGCCAGGTTCGCGGGCCACCTGCTGTTCCCTCTCCGCTCCCATTCTGATGGGAGGGGAGAGGGTCAGGGTGAGGTGAGGGTTCTGCTCTCATTCGATGTTCGAGGTTCCCGGTTCATGGTCAGTGGCGTGGTTCATTTGATTTTTCGGCCACGATTGATTACTGCGGACTCTGGACTTTGTACCGCGGCCTGCAATGCGCGGCGCATGACCGGAATTGGCGCAGGCCGGCCAGTCCAGATTTCAAAAGCTTTTGCGCCTTGATACAGCAACATGCTTAAGCCATTCGCCGTCTTGCGGCCAGCCCGCCGGGCCGCCGCCAGCAGCTTGGTCTCCGCCGGACGGTAAATCATGTCATAAACCGCGTTCGTCTGACTCATGCAAAAGCATTGTTCATCCAAAGGCGGGACATCGTCCGGCTTCAAGCCCAGGGAGGTGGCATTCAGCACCAAGTCAATGGCCGTTCTTGGATAATCGGTGAAAACACGAACCGACGGAAATTGTTTGGCGATTTCGGCGGCAACCACCTCCGCCTTGCTGCGCGTGCGATTGACGAGATACAATTCCCCAACGTTTTCCGATGCCAGCTTTAACGCGGCTGTGCGCCCTGCTCCGCCCGCGCCGAGCAGCAGGATTTTTGCCCCCGGCAATTTGATTTTCAATTCCTCGCGCAACGCGGTAACAATGGCGTCCGCATCGGTGTTGAAACCCACGGTACGAATTTCGCCAGGGACGCCGGCGTCGTGCACCGGGACGGGTTTGCGCTTTCCGCCCGAAGGCGGGACTCCGAACTCGCGCAAGGGGCGCCAATCGCCCTCTGCGGTGCGGCCTTCAAAGTGGACGGTATTCACCGCACCCCATCTTCTTGCCGATTCATCGAGCACATCCACCATGTTCAATGCCGGTAACTTGTGCGGTACCGTGAGATTCAGCCCGGCGAATTGCATGGCCTTGGCCCCGTGGATGGCGGCGCGCAGATTCACCGGTTCCACTTCGAACGCAAAATAACGCGAATTAACGCCGAGCGCCGCGAAGGCGGCGTTGTGCATGGCCGGCGAGGCGGAGTGTCGGATGGGGAAGCCGTAAACCGCGCAACAGCGCGTGGCGGCATTAATGGCGGGTTGACCCGGTCGTGGCACGCGAGATTTATAAGCACTTGCTGGGCCGGTTCAAAGCGCAAAGTCTGCCCAAGCAAACAATTGGGCGCAACTTGATACTGCCACCGGAGCGCGGGTCGGGTGCGTTGCAGGAAAGTTACAGGCAAGGTGGTCAAGCGGCTTTGGGCATTGGTTGATTCCATAGGTAATCCCAACCGCCGACGGAAAGCAGAGCGCAACGCAAGCTCAGTACTGCAGTTG
>JBEKMW010000055.1:0-29147 GCA_049523455.1 Verrucomicrobiota bacterium
TGATTCATAATGTAAACCCTCAAAATGGATGTTCCCATGTCTAATACCGTCTGTGCCGCCAGCGGATAATGTTGTATCGGAGTCCCGACAGTGTACCAAGGCAAAGCACCACCCAAACCTTTGACAATCTGCTGGTCGCTACCACTTATGGCAGCAATCCAGTTGCTTGCAAAGACCGCAGGCATCAGGATTATCATTACGATTGAGGTTACAATGAAATACTTCAGTGATAAGAACGGTTGTGCGGGCAAGCGCCTCTTAAGGCCGGCCTGAAATAGCGGGTTCATGGTGGAAAGTATTCCGGAATGCGGCTAGAGAGTCAAGATGAAAAGGGGGTCGGTTCCGAATGGCCACCGGGCTTTCCTCCGCCCGGCGTCGCAGTTCCATGAGCCGCCCAAACTCACGGCGTCCGGCCTTGCTGTCGCACGCAATCCCATGCTCCGCAAGCAACCGCCCCACCCACAGCCACGCAGGGCGTTTCCCTCGCGCTTGCAGATAAGACCTCCAGCGTTTGCAGAGAGCGCTGGCGGTCCAGCTCATCGCGGAAGGTCATTTCCCAATGGTCCCCACGATTCGTGACGTGATACAGGGCCTCGGGGTATTGGACGCGCAGCTTTCTGGCCAGGCCCAAAACTCAACAAACCGGCCCGGCTTGGTCAATACTACAAAACCAGCAACCGACCGGTTTACGACCCGTTTACCTTTACTTTTTTTTGTGGTTCTTAAACAGGAGATCGCAATGGCAACGGAGATTTCGCCTATTTCAGCGCCTTCGCCAATACGTCCTTAACAAATTGGGGAATCTCCAGGCCGGATTTCGCGGAGTCGGATTTCAGCTTGTCATATTGCCGGACCTCCTCGCCCTGCCAAATCAGGTCAATGCGCCGGATTTGACGCATGGTCACGTGCTGGTAATTTTCGGGATACGCCCAATAGCACGACAGGCAAATGCGCTTGTCTTTGGTGCTTCTCCAGTTTTCGCAATGCTCGCACGACCACGACTTCGCGCGATTGGCCGAGCCGCACAGCAGCATAAAATCTTCCACCCTGAGTTCGTCGCCCTCGCCTGCTACTTCGTAGGGCACGCGATGGTCAATTTGCAGATCGCCCGCGTCCATCCGCTCCAGATAGGTGAAGCAACGGCACCCGTATTTCTGAATCAATTCCTCCTTGATCCTTTTGGATAAGCCGGTGCGCCCGCTGAATCGGCGGAATTGTTTCTTCGCAGGATCGGCGAAACGGTAGGCCGCAATTTTTCGCCCATTGGCCGCCGTCACCCGGAAGGTTTCCAACTGAATTCCCAGTTCGCGGACATCCCGCGCCGCCCGCGGGGGATGGTCTTAGCCGTATTTGATCTTCAGTTCCTCCGTGGTGATATGGCCGTGCTTGAGAATGTGGTCAATCACCGTCTTCGGGCGTTTCGCGGTGACCGACCTGCACAGTTCAAGGAATTCTCCTGGGTATTTTGGTTTTTTTGCCATAGGGCGGAGGGGTTTCCATCAACTGCATTTGCTCATCACGCCGGTGGCGGTGGATGGCCGGTCTCGCCTCCAATTCATCCGCCAGGGCGGGCGAAAGGTAAAGGGACTCCACCGTCATTTCCGCGCGCCCCAGCAGCGTGGCCTGCGACGAACGGCCCGCCTCAATTTCCACCAGCGTCAGATTCAATTGTGCCGGCAGCGACTTGCCGTAGGTGCGATTCCCGGAACGCCCGTCGTAGCTGACGAGATAACGGATGACTTTATGGTTCAACGTTTCCAGCTCCGCCGCGAAGTCGTCAAAGGAAATGCCGGTGAAATACCGCGAATCGCGCTCGCCGCAAACGCCTTGGTACGGCGGGTCCATATAGACCACGTCATCCGGACGCACGTTCGCCAGCACGTCTTCGTAAGTCAACGACGTGACGATGGTCCTGCCCCGCAACAATGACGAAATGGCAGCAATGTTTTCCTTCATGGTTTCCGGGCGCGTGCCCAGCCGCCGTTTGTCCGGGCTTTGATTGAACAAGCCTTCGCCGTTGTAACGGACCGCCCCCTTGACGCACCGCGCCAGCAGATAAAGCAACAGCCGCGCATCCTGATGGCGGTTGAACGACTCGCGCACCTGATAATAATGCTCCAGCGCGTCCTCGTGGTCACCCCGCCAGAGCTCTTCGTATGACTTGGCCAGTTCCTTGGGACTATTG
The DNA here is from genome assembly GCA_049523455.1 of Verrucomicrobiota bacterium. Classification (GTDB taxonomy): domain Bacteria; phylum Verrucomicrobiota; class Verrucomicrobiia; order Limisphaerales; family UBA11358; genus UBA11358. Next base: position 2,186 of record JBEKMW010000055.1, read on the forward strand.
ATCATCAAGGCCAGCAAATCCGCCAGCGGCTTGTTGAAATCATTGAGCCAGAATTCCCCGGCCCGCCCGTGCGCCGCCGCCGCAATGGACACCGCCGCTGACCCGCAAAACGGCTCGACCAGCCGCGTCATGCTCACCGGCAGATAGCGCAGAACCAACCCCGCCAGCGCCCGCTTGCTGCCTTGATATTGGAATGGTTGGGGAAGAGGCATTCAACTGCGAAATACCCGAAACCCGCGAAAAGCGAAACAAAAAACTTTCCGGTCCGCGCGTTGCGCATGGTTCGCGGTCCAAAAAGAATTTTCAGCACTCGGCACTTCGGGAGCGAAGCCGTGGAGTCGCAGCCAACTAGCAGGTGGTTCAGATGCGTTCAAGTCCCCAGGTGCAGACGTGCGGCGATCCATTTGACCGCCGCCTCTGCCAGCTTCGCCAACGCGGCCAGGTTGTCATGTTGGGGCAACACCTCGGTTTCGAACCGTGCCATTTGGCTGGTGGAGGACGCCAGTCAGAGACTCGTTACCTCGTCTCCTACGGTCTCGAACCGCCTTACAGAGCAACGCTGCGAGCCCGCTGCCCCGCCAAAAGGGCCGCGCCCAGGGCGCCGGTGAATTGCGGCTGCGGCGCCACGCGGACCGGGTTGGTCAAGACCTCCTCCAGGGCACGGACCATGCCGGATTGCAGCGCGACGCCGCCGGTGAAGTAAACCGGCGGCGAAATCATGCGCCCGGCCAGGGCTGAAACGCGGGTGGCAATCGCGTTTTGCACGCCCGCCACCACGTCCGGCAAGGGCTTGCCCTCAGCCAGCAATCCGATGATTTCGGTTTCGGCGAACACGACGCACGTATTGCTGATGAGGGCGGGGGTTTTGCTTTGGCGGCCCAGTTCGGCCAGCTTTTCCCAATCCAGGTCCAGCCGGGAGGCAACCATTTCCAGAAACCGTCCGGTGCCGGCCGCGCAGCGGTCGTTCATGGCAAAGTCCCGCACGCGCCCGCCGGCTTCGAGCACGATCACCTTGCTGTCCTGTCCGCCGATTTCGATCACCGTCCGCGCGTCCGGCGCCAAGTGGTGAACGCCGCGCGCGTGACAGGTGATTTCGGTGATGGTGGTGTCAGCGAAGCGGATGGCGTTGCGGCCATAGCCGGTGGCCACGATGCCGGCAATTTGCGACCGTTCCACCCCCGCCTCCCGCAGCAGTTTTTCAAAAAGTTCAACGGCCAGCCGCTCCTGCGCCACGCCCTGGTCGGCCAGGCCGGACGACAGCACTTGCGAATGGTCGCTGTCGAACAACACCACCTTGATGGCCCGCGAACCCGCGTCTATGCCGGCACAAATCATCTGGTTCTCCTGGCGCGCACCGTTTCCATGAGCGCCTGCAAGCGCGAGCCAAGCGCCGGCAGCAGGGCATCGCAAACTGGCGGAATTTCAAGTTCGATGGCGGGAATTCCCATTTTTTCCCGGACCAGGCCGCAGATGATTTCGCCTTCGCGGGCGCAATGGCTCGCGCCGGGAATGCGCGAGATGACGACGGCTTCGGCGCGGCCAGCCTGGCATTCCCGAATGATGCGCGCGGCCCGGTCGGAGGTGGGGCCGACCATTGGGTCGGCCAGCGCGGTGCGAGCCAGCGCCTCCAGCGGCGGCAGGTCTTCGGGAATCAAATCCAGCGCGTGGGCGAACATGAAGTCCGAGCCGCAGATGCGCCCGCCGAAATCCTCCAGCAGATTCATGGCCCGCAAATCGGCGACCGGGTTCACCCAAAAAATCCGGGCCGCCTCCGGCTCGATGACAAAGCGGCCTTGCCGCACGCGGGATTGCGCTTCGGCCAGCAAGCCCTCCAGCACCGCGAGCGCCTCCTCGCGGTCGGAACAAAAATGGATGGCGAGCATTTCCGCCACGAGCATTTCCAAAGCGGGCAGCGGCGCGGCGGGCGCGGTATAAACGGTAGTCCGAAGCGTTTGCAGGAGCCGCCGCACCCGGTTGGCGGCCCGGATGCCCTCCGCCAGCAGCACATCATCCAAATTTCTCCTGGCCAGCTCGCCGAGGGCCTGGCCAACGCGCTGCAACTCGGACCGGACGCAGGCCACCTGGATTTCCGGCGCGACGAGCTGGCCCGGCAAGCCGCAGGAAATTTCGCCGGCGACCGGCTGGCGGCGGCGGGGCATTTCCCACCACAGAACCGGCTGGCCGAGATGTTCCAAGCGTTGGGCGATGGCGGAAAAATCGTCGCAGACGGCACCGGTGCTGCACACCAGCAAATCCGGGCGCGGGAAATGTTCGCCGTTCAGGAAGGCCGGGAGCATGGCGCGCACCGGGCAAAACGAGGCATCAATGCCCATCGCCTCGGCCTGTTGCAGCAGGCGGTCGCTGCACTCCATGAGGCACGGCGTCCACCACGCGCCGTCGGGGTAAAAGGCCCGGACTCCGGGCAACGAATAAGCCATGACCGGGACGGTGCCGAGGTCTTTCATCGTGCCGACGATTTGGCAGCCGCGGGCGCGGGCCTGATGCAAGCGCTCGTTTTCGGTGAGCAGGAAATTCCAGAGCCGCAGGGCGGCGGGTGAGTTGTCGAAACGCAACTGCTCCAGCCGGAAATCCCGCTCGCGGATCACGTGCCGCCGCAACGGGCCGCCGTAGGCCGGTTCGGACAGGCCGCCTGCACGCAATTGTTCGTAGCGGTCATCCCATTCGGACAGATTCAGTTTGCCCGGCAGGGCGTTCATTGCAAAGTCTCCACAAAAGCCTCGAGCCGGTTGACATCGTGTGCCGAAATGCCGGCGCCGTCGGCCGTTTCGAGCGGCAAAACCGGCAGGCCAAAAGCTTCACGCAAACTTTCCGCTTCGGCTCGCCAAAGATCACAGCCGGTAAAAAGCCGGAGCACGATGCCGCGGGCTCCGCGGGACACCAGGCGCGGCCTAAGCCAGGCATGGAGTCTCGTGTTGGGCCGTTGAAAAACATCCGTGATGTTTTCAAAATAACCCGCGGCGAGCGCGTCGGTGGCCGCAACCCGCTCGTCGAAACCCACCGCCGCTTCCGGGGTGCGAGGGGTCGCCACTCGAAAACCGAAGTTGGGAACCCTCACCTCACCCTGACCCTCTCCCCTCCCATCCGAGTCTATACCCTCACCCTGTCCCTCTCCCATCAGAATGGGCGAGGGAATAGGAGAGGGGACCGCGTGGGTGTGTGCTGCGGATTGGGGACAATCCGCGTTCCGGAGTTTGGGACACAAACTGCGCTCGCCATTTTCCATGGCGTTCAGCACCACGCGTCCGCCGGCGGCTTCGATGGTGTCGAATAAGTCCCAATCCGGCGCGGACAACGGCCCGCCCAGCAGCGCCAGCGGCGTGCAATCCCGCGGGATGAAGGCCGAGGGCGCCGAAAAAACACCCTGCTCGAACAACCGGGCCGCGGCTTCTGCCAATGACCGGGCGGAGGCATTGGGCGCGGCTTCGCGCAAACGTTCGCGGGCTTCATCGGCTTGCAGCATTTCGTGCCGCAAAACTTCCGGCGTCGGAGTGCGTCCACCCAGCTCCAAAAGAAACCGTCCCAGCCGTTCCAGCTCCGCGCGATAAATTTGCCTGGCTGCCGAAGTCTGCGTTGCCGGGAGGTTGAACAAAAATGCGCCGGACCCGCCATGGGCGGTGGCGGCGTCAAAGCCGCGCCGCAGTTGATCGCAGGCGGTGGTGAAGACGACGGCTGAATCCGGCTGCGCGCCGGCAAAGCGGACGACCCCCTCGGCCCAGGCGCAGACACCGGCCGAAATCGAGGGGATGCCGCACCTTAAATTTTCAGCGAACCATAGGCCGCGCGGTTCGAGTTGGTGCGCGCGCACCCATTCGGCGGGGATCCACGGGCTGCTCAGATACACGCGCATAGTGTGCCGCCGGCATCACCGGCTTTTTTCGGCCACCACCAGCCCCTGGATGATCTTTCGCGCCTGTGCGAGCGACTGGATGAAGCGCATCTCGCCGATGAGCGTTGGCGCCAGGACCATGTCAAAGCCGATGATTTTCAAGGCATCGTACGTCAGTTGCTTTTCGATCATGTCCAGATAAAGCGGCATGGCGGGGGCAAAACGTCCGGTGTCCTGCGCCACGCGCGCGGGACAGCCATTCTTCTCCAGCAACGTTTGGTATTCGCCCAGCGTGAGCAGGTTGGGAAATTTCATGAAGCCGAGGAAACGCGCGGCTTCGGCGTCGGTCAAGCCAGCCGGACCTTCCATCCAATCGGTGAAGGCGATGTTTCCCTTCGTTTTGACGAGGCGCGCGGCTTCGGCGATCAATCGGGGCTTGTCCTCCACGTAACACCACGCATCTTCGCCCAATACGAAGTCAAATTGCCCGGACGGCAGGCCGGTATCGCAGGCGTTGCGTTCGACGAACGAAAGTTTATCGGCCAGGCCTTCGGCCATGGCGCGCTGCCGGGCAAGCTGAAGCATCGCGGGCGTCGCGTCCACGCCGGTCATGCGCGCAACTTTAAAAAAGCGCACCAGGAATCGCATGCCCGCGCCGGTGCAGCAGCAGAGGTCAACTCCCTGCCCGCCGGCGGCGATACCGGCGCGTTGGGCGAGGTCCATGGAGGACTGGAACCCGCCCAGGTGGATTTGTTCGCCCATGAGCAATTCCCACAGGCGGCCTTCGGGGCCGGAATAAACGGCTTGAACGTTTGCGAGGTGTATTTGAGGCGCAGTTTTCATAGGGTTTTTTGGGCACGGATGGTTTCAAACAAAGCTTCGACCCGCGCCGAAATTCGCGCCGAGTCCGACGGTGAATAATCCGTCGTGATTTTCAGATAGGGCAGTTTCAACTCGTCGCCGGCCAATCGGCGAACCTGGATGGACTCAATGTCATAGGTCAAACACGCCTGCCAGACGAGTTCGATGACGCAGTGCGGCCGGAACCGGGCGGCCAGTGAACGGAGCGTCTCGAAGCGGCGCGTGTTGGGCGTCATGACCGAGCAAGGCAGGTGATAATATTTCCGGGCGATGGCGCGGAGGAGGTCCGGCTCGTCCTCATCCACGTCGTCGAGAATCGGCTTGAGGCCGGTGCAGTTTTCCATGGCTACCACCACTGCGCCGGCATTTTCGATCAACTCCAGCACGCGCTCCGCGCCGCGAACCAGCGGCACGCCGGTCAGCAAGACGCGAATTTCCGGTTTGGCCGGCTTCCGCTGGTGCTTCCCGAAAAAATTCAGCGCCTTTTCATACTGCTGCAAATCGCTTTCGATGCCGGAAATAATGCTCTTGAATTCGATCAATTGCCGTCCGGTGAGCGGCGGCAGTTCGCCCGTCATCAAGTCGGCCAGTTGCCGGCGCAAGCCGCGTTCGCGGTTCATCAGCCGGCAGGCTTGGCGGAGCTTATCCCGGGTAATGGGAACATGGAATCGTGATTCGAGATGTTCCTTGAACTTGTGGACTTCCGTCGTCCAGTGCTCCAAGGCGGTTTCGTCGTCCGCTTTCTGCGGCAGTTCTAGCACATACATGGGCTTGCTGGCGCCCATGAGTTCGAACATTTTCTTTTTGCCGTCGCAGGTGGTCTCCGCCACCACCAGGTCCGCCCACTGCAAGAACGGGTTATTCCCGGTGACATGATAGCCGAAGGTGGATTTGATGAGCGGACACACATTGGCGGGCAGCAACCGTTCGGCCGCGGGGATGGTCTCCGCCGAACCGCCGCACAAACAGACCGGCACGCCGCCGGCCGCCAGGATGATTTCGCGCGGGGTAAATTCGCACATGATGCCCACCACGGGGCGGCCTTGAGCCCGTGCCGCTTCGGCGAAATCGTAGCAATGGTCTATCATGCCGCGAAACCACTCCTGCGGGTCCGGCCATGGGTTGGAAGCAGGCCGTGATGGGGAACCAGAGAAACAATCCATAACTCAGCGGCAAACCTGATTCTTTTTTCGCTCAAGCGTCATAGGCGGATCGGCCCGCGGCGACTGAGACGTCACAGCCCAACCACCTGCCTGTTATCATAAGCAGCGGCCAAAGGCAAGAATGAACTAGGACTGGCGGAGCGCGGATTGTCTCAATCTGCAGCGCGTAATAGCCAAACCAGCGCGGGAGTGGGGAACCTTCCTCGTTCCAGAATTGCTGGGCGCCAATCGCCCGGAAATCCGCAGGGGTTGCAGCATTCGGGCGTGCTGCGAGTTAAGACCGGCCTTCGCCCGGGAGGCTACGGCCCGGCAGGCCAGCCGTCGCCCAGAGGCTATGGCGCGGCACGCAACTCGCGTTCCGGTGGCAGTATCGAGGGAAGCTCCCCTCACCCCGTCCCTTTCCATGAACCGGGAAACATCGAACGTCGAACGTCAAATGAAAAGGAGCCCTCACCTCACCCTGACCCTCTCCCCTCCCATCAGAATGGGAGCGGAGAGGGAATAGCCAGCGGCCGGCGAGGCAGTGTCCTAAATTCAGGAGCGCGGCTCTATGAGCCGCAGCACATCCCCATGCAATCCAAGCCGCTGCGGGTCGCAGACCCGCGCTCCGAAAACAAATCGGGACACTACCGCCGGCGAGCCTTGCTTGACAGATTGGCGGCTTACGGCAGGTTCAGGGGTTCAATGCGCGAATTGCTTCGGGGAATTCTCTCCCCGCTGGGCGGGGAGAGGGGGTTGGTGCGGGTGCCGAGTTGCGCCCGCGGCGGAGGGGCGACGCAGAAGAATGTTGACAGGCCATCGGAGGCGGCCATGCTCCCGCTCAAATCCCCGGCTGGCTGATGGAAGCCGGGGAGGAACGGATATATGAACCGACCGGTTTGAACGAACTATGCGAAATTCATGTATTGTATTCTTCACCGCCTTAACCGCGTTGACCACCCAGGCGCAAACCGGCGCGGACAATTCGCCGGGATATACCGTGAACGCCAAGGGCATCGGGCTGAAATTGTCGGCCAACGGCGAAATCGCCGGCCTGACTGCGGGCGGCCGGGAAATGAATGTCACCGGCCGGACCAGCCTCGGCGGCTGCGCTCAAGTTGGCGAAGCGAAGGCGGAGGAAATATCCGGCGGCGCAGTTGAGTTTACACGAAGCTTGCAGGACGGCGCCACGGGGCGGACGGTGACGGTGGTGGATCGGTTCAAGCCGGCGGACGACAGCGTGCGCTGGGAAATCGAGGTGGTTTCCGACGGCGACCCGTGGACGACGAATATCGTGACGGAACTGAATTATCCCGCGACGGCGGCGACGCGATTTTGGACGGCGTGGTCGGATCCGGTTTGGACGAATTGGTTCGATACCGACAAGCAGACGGGCCAATGGCGCGATCCGCTGGTGCTGCGGCCGTTGATCGCCGCGACTTGGAGCTACGGCGGATGGAACACGAGTCCCGAACATATCGAGTTGCCGCTGGCGACGGTCGCGGAACCGGCTAAGGATTTCGGTTTGAGTCTGGTGTTTTCGCCGGAGGACATCATCCTGTGCGGCTCGCAATTGACCACCACGTCGTCGGGTGCCATCCGATTTTCGCGCGCGAATTACCGCCTGGGCGGCGGCAAACGCATTCATTTTGCAATGAATCTGGTGGCGCACGAGGCCGACTGGCGGGGCGGGTTGCGATGGATGACGGCGCGCTATCCTGATTTCTTCGAACCGCCGAATCGGCATGCCGATGAGATGGCCGGCTGCGCCGCCTATTCGGGCGACGAAGAGCCGATTGACGTGGCGAAGTACAAAAAGATGGCGTTCCGGGTGAATTGGAAATTGGATGACGATTTTCCATACTTCGGCATGTTCATCCCGCCGGTGACGAATGCGGATGAACAATGGGAGCGCTCGTGGAGATTGGAAGCGGAGACGCCCGACAAGCCGCATTGGGCGAGCGTCCGGCGGATGAACGATTACGCCAATTATCTGAAGACCAACGGCTTTTATTTGCTGGATTATTTCAGCGTCTCTTATTTTGATGTCAGGGCAAGGCCGGGGACAACCGGCGGTCCCTTGTGGGAACAACCGCGCGCCTTCGTGGCCACGAACTTTCCCAATGCGCCGTTGCGGCACTACGGGGGCACGTTTGACTGTGACGACCCGGGTTATCAGAAGTTTTTGCTGGAGCAGGCGGACCGGGACATCCGCTGGATCCCGGATTCCGCCGGCATCTGCATTGATGGCACCTTGTTCATGCAAGAAACCAACACTCATGCCGACGACGGCGTGAGTTGGCTCGGCGGCAGGGCGGCACGTTCGCTGTGCCTTTCGTGGGATGATCTGTTTTCCAAGCTCGGCCCGAAAATGCACAACGCAGGCAAAGTGATTTTTGCGAGTACGATGTTTGGGCGTCTGGATGTGTACCGTGAGATTGACGGTTTCTACGACGAATTCGGGTATGACGGCCGCGGGCTGAACAGCACCGCGCTGATGGGCCTGGACAAGCCGGTGCTGGTGTGGACCTACAACGAATCGCTGTTCCGGCCTGATCCGGATGCGTTTTTCCAGCGGCATCTGTTGATGGGGGCTTATCCGACCGCGCCGTATCCGTGGAACAACCATTGCATCGTCCCGGATATGAATTGGCGCGAGTTTTATTACGATTTCGGCTCCTTGTTCGAGCGGGACAGCGGGCACCGGTGGATGATGCCGGAACAATATTATATCGCGTACGGCCCGTTGCTGGACGCGATGCGCGGGAAGAAATGGGTGCTCGCGCCGCATTGCGTCGAAGTGGCCGGCGGGACGGCCAAAGTCAACTTGTTCCAGGTCCCCGGCGGCTATGCCATGCCGGTCTGTTTCGGCGGCAAGGCCGAATATGCGGACGTGATGATCAGAAATGTGGCCGGCCTCGGCTCGTACAAATACTCGGCGATTCATCCGGGCGTGGAGACCCCGGCTTCACCCACCATCCTGTTCACGGACAAGGATGGCGCGACCATGGTGCGGGTTCCGCTCGTACAGGGATGCGCCATGGTGACGTTGCAAAAGTGAAAGGGAAGACCAACTCACCCGCCGATGGCGGTCATGGGCCGGAGGGGCTGGAATTGATGGCGGAATTGGTGCTCCAAGGGCTTGAAACGCAGAGCTTCCAAAAACAATTGCCGCAAGACGTCGTCGTCGTGGTTTTGCCGCAAAGCGGCGCGCAGGTCAATTTCACCGTGGTTGCCCAAGCACGGGCGGATCTTGCCGTCTGACATGAGCCGCATTTTGTTGCATTGCTCGCAAAAATGCTGGTTGGTCATGGCGCCGATGAAACCCACCACGGCGCCGGTTTGCTTGAGCAGGTAATAGCGCGCCGGGCCGTTGCCCAGCTTGGGGTCGGGTTGTGGAATGAGTTCGTCCTTTTGCGCCAGGAGGCGCATGGCCTCGCCGCAGGGCAGGAAATTTTTTTCGGTCAACACTTCCGCGGTGGTCAGGGGCATCAATTCGATGAGCCGCAGCGGCAGACCTTGCTCGGCGGCGAAGCGGGTGAGCGGCCAGAGCTCCTCTTCATTCACGTGGCGCATCAACACGCAGTTCAATTTCACGCGCTCAAAGCCCGCCGCCCCGGCAGCGCGAATGCCGGCCAGGACTTTCGCCACGTCGCCGCCGGTGACGCGCCGGTAAACTTCCGGAGTCAGGGCGTCGAGACTTACGTTGACGGTGCGGACGCCGGCTTGGCGGAGCGGCTGCGCCAGGGCGGCGAGCTTCATGCCGTTGGTGGAAAGGCCGATGGTTTCCACGCCGGGAACATCCCGCACGCCGCGCGCAATCTCCAAAATGTCGCCCCGCACGAGCGGCTCGCCGCCCGTGAGCCGGATTTTCCGGAAACCCAGTCCGGCGGCCACGCGCACCAGGCGGATGATTTCGGCCGCCGTCAAATGCTCCTGGGTGCGCTCCCAACCTTTATAGCCTTCGGGCATGCAATAGAGGCACCGCTCGTTGCACCGGTCGGTGATCGAGATGCGCAAATAATCAACGGTGCGTCCAAACGGGTCGTTCATGCCAAAGTCTGGTGCGGGTCTTCGCCGCGCAAATGCGCCAAGCCTTCGCGGATCGCCGGGGCGAGAACCTCCAGACACTCGCGCACCGCCGAGGGCCGGCCGGGCAAATTGATAATCATGGTCTTCCCGCGCGTGCCGGCGAGCGCGCGGGACAAAATGGCCGTCTTGACGCGGGCCAGCGACTGAATGCGCATGGCCTCGCCGAAGCCGGGCAATTCCTTATCCAAGACCGGCCGGGTGGCCTCCGGCGTGACGTCGCGGGCGGCAATGCCCGTGCCACCGGTGGTGACCAACAGGTCGCACGCCAATTCATCCGCGAATTTTTTGAGCGTCATGGTGATTTTATCCACTTCATCGGGCACAATCGCCTTTTCAAATTTGACCGCGGCGCCCAAAAATTCCTTGAGCACGGCCTCAATCTCCGGGCCGCTGCGGTCTTCGTAAATGCCCGCCGACGCGCGGTCACTGATCGTGATGCGCCCGATTTTCATCCCTTGATTTTCTCCACGAGATGAATTTCACCGATTTGCATGGTTTTGTCCACGGCTTTGCACATGTCGTAAAGCGTCAGCGCGGCGACGGCCACACCGGTCAAGGCTTCCATTTCCACCCCGGTCTGCGAATGCGTCTCGGCGGCGCAGATAATTTCGATTGCCGCGGCCCGGACGCGAAAATTGATTTCGACGTGGTTAAGCGCCAGTGAATGGCAAAGGGGGATCAATGTGCCGGCGCGTTTGGCGGCCTGAATGCCGGCGATTTGCGCAACGGTGAGGACGTCGCCTTTGGGCAGCGCGTTGCGTTTGAGGGTTTGGATGGTCGCGGGGCGGCAAAACAGTTTACCCGCAGCCACCGCGCGACGGCGTTGGACCGGCTTGTGACTGACGTTCACCATGCGGGCCGCGCCCGCCGGGTCGAGATGCGAAAATGTTTTCATTGGGGTCGTTGAAGCTACGGGCCGGCGGGCAAAAAATGCACTTCGGCGCCAGCCTCAAAACTTGCGGTGTTCGGCGGAACACGGATCAGCGCATCCGCCTCCACCAGGCAAGTCACGTCGCCGGAACTTGCCCAAACCAGGGGATGCAGACCCGCCGAATCGCGCCGGGCCGGCCATAGGGTTTCGCGCGGAATCGGCGCTTCGTCAAATTTCTCCGCCAGCACGCCGCGCCGAAAGCTTTGCGGATGGCTGCCCATCAAGGCTTGCAGCGCCGCCGCCACAAACACATGAAAACAGACAAAATGCGAGAGCGGATTTCCCGGCAAGCCAAAGGCGATGCGGAGTTTGCCAGAGGGGGAACGATCGGCAGCAAGGCGGCTCGCGGGGACCCGCCTTCGCCCGGAGGCTACGGCGGGCAGGCCCGCCGCCGCTTCGCTTTGGCGTGGCAAGTCGGGCCGGCTGGCGCTCGCCCCACCTGATACGGCGAAGATCAGCGGCCGGCCGGGGCGCACGTTGACCTGGGAGAAGACAATCGCGAACCCGAGTGATTCGAGGAGCGGCCCGGTGAAGTCCTTTTCGCCCACGCTGGCGCCACCGGAAACCAGCAGCACATCCGCGTTTTCGATAGCCGATGGCCGGCCGGCGATTGCCGATTTTGCGAATTCAAAATTTTCCGGCAGGTGCGCCTGCTCCAAGTGGCAGGAGAATGGTTCAAGCAGGCCGCGAATCAAAATGGAATTGCTGTCGCGGACCTGCCCGGGCTTCGGTGTCAGTTGCGGCGGAATAATTTCGTCGCCGGTCGTAAAATGGACCACGCGCAGCCGCGGGCTGACGAGCGGGCGGGTGTTTCCGGCCGCGGCCAGCAAAGCGAGTTTGCCCGCGTGGAGCGGCACGCCGATGGGCAACAGCGGCTGCCCGGCCTTTACGTCTTCGCCGCGTTGGCGAAGATTCAAGCCGGCTTCGCGTTTGGTAATCCGGATTTGGTCACCGGTACGGACAACATGTTCCTGCATCACCACCTGGACGTGGTCGCACGGACAGGCTGCGCCCGTGGCGATGCGGACGGCCTCGCCGGTTTTCAAGGCGCGCGGCTTCCAATCGGCGGCGTGAAGCGTGTCCACGACGTGGAAAACTTCCGAGGCATCGCTCTGCAAAATGGCGTAGCCGTCGCGCGTGGAGCGGTCGCAGTCGGGAAAATCGGTTGGAGCGCAGACCGTCTCACGCAACACGCGGCCCAGACATTCTGCGAGCGGGGCGCGGACGGCCGGCAGTGGCGGGCAACGCAAGCGGATTCCAGCCAGTGCGTCGTCGAGGGATTGCAAGGTGGGGTGGGCAGTCCGCTCCCCGCCGCCGGACGGAGCGTGCGGATCCGCAAGCCCGGAGGCACCCGACGGCGCGCACGGAGTGGCGCGCCCTACCGGAACAGGCAAGGCGCGCCGTTTCCAAATGGGCACGTCTTGTTTCAGTTTATCCATGAACTCGGCGAGCAGGGCGATGGCCTCGCCACGGTGGCCTGACGCCACGCCAACGTAAATCGCGGTCTCACCCACCGGAATGGTTCCGAGCCGATGGATGACCTTCGCGGCCAGGCACGGATGGCGCGAGGAAATTTCTTCCAGCAACCGCCGGATTTCGCGGGCAGCCATTTCGGGGTAGGCTTCGTATTCCAGGGCCGAAATCTTCCGGCCATTTTCCTCATCGCGGACGACGCCACGAAAATCCAGCCACGCGCCGTGCGCGCCCGTTGCCGCGGGCACCGAGTTCGCCGGAATCGGCTCGCGGACCAGTTGGATTTCAATGTTCATGCACCCTTCATCCGCCGGACACCGGCGGGAGCAACGCCACTTCGTCGGCGTCGGAAAACAGCGCGTCCGGCGCGGCATACTCCCAATTCCGCGAAAGGCGCACCTGGGCGCGGTGCGCGGACAATTGCGGGAATTGCTTGAGCAGCAACGACCATAGTTGCGCGGCGTCCACCGGCGAGGGCGCCGGGAGTTCGATTGAATCGCAACCGGTGGCATCCTTGAGTTGGGCGAAAAACAGCACGCGCATGGGATTCCTTTAGCAGCAGCCTCAGCGCGGCACAAGATGTATGGCCGTGGCCTTGATGGAGGCCGTGACGCCATCGCCCTCGCGCAAGGCGAGTTCGGCGTACGCCGGCCCTGTCACCAGGGCGAACAACGGGAATCCGGCGTCCAACTCGACGCGTACGAGCGCGCCCTCCGTACGGAAGGAGATAATTTTCGCGGGCAGACGATTGCGCGCGCTGCTGGCTGCAGCTTCGAGCTGGAGAGTCACATCCTCCCCGCGAATACAAACGAAGACGTCCTGAGCCGGAGTGGCGGGCGCCAGCGCGGCCAGGGCGACCTGATTAACGGCCACAATGGCCAACCCATCGCTCACGCGGGTGATGCGCCCCGGTTGCAGCGTTTCAACTCCCACAAGCTTAGCGACGTCGGCATTGGCGGGACGGGTAAAAACCTCCGCCACCGATCCCGTTTGAATGATCCGCCCATTCACCAACACGGCCATTTCATCGGCCAGCGCGAGCGCCTCGAGGCGGTCGTGGGTGACATACAGCATGGGGATTTTGAATTCATCCCGGATGCGGGCGAGGTAGGGAATGATTTTGTCCTTCAACGCGAGATCGAGGCTGGCCAGGGGCTCGTCCAGCAACAGCAGGCGCGGCGACGCCAACAAAGCGCGGGCCAGGGCGACGCGCTGTTTCTCACCGCCGGAAAGTTCGGTGACCCCGCGGGCAACCAGCGGCTGGATTTCCAGGATTTCCGTCACGTGTTCGACCGCAAACAGAGAACCGGCAGCGCGGGAATTTTGGCCGTAGAGCAGATTCTGGCGCACGGAAAGATGCGGAAACAGCGCCAAGTCCTGCGGGACATAGCCCACGCCACGGAGCCGCGTGGGCACGGCTATATGCCTGGCGGTGTCAACCAGAACGGTTCCATTTAATTGGATGAAAGCCGTGCGCGCGGCGCGCCATCCGGCAATGAGGTCGAGCAGCGACGTTTTGCCGGCACCCGACGGCCCAAAAACGGCCGTGACGCGCCCGCGCATTTCGACGTCCACCTCGAGCGTAAAGCCGGCCAGTGACAACGAGATATTCTTCAGCAACAGGCTCATGGCGTGGTTTTTTTATGCCGCAGGAAAAATTCGCTGCCCCAAACCGCGGCAAAGGCGAGCACCACGGACACGCCCAACAGGCGGAAGGCATGGGCATCCTGGCCGAGTTGGACGTTTTCGTAGATGGCGAGCGAGATGGTCGCGGTTTTGCCAGGCATGTATCCGACGACCATGATGGTGGCGCCGAACTCACCCAGCGCGCGGGCGAACGCGAGGAGCATCCCGCCGACGATGCCCCGCGCCGCCAGCGGAACGCTGATGGTAAAGAACACGCGCCAACCGCTCGCGCCGAGCGTGCGCGCGATTTGTTCCAACCGCGGGTTCACCTCTTCGAACGCCACGCGCGCGGAGCGGACCAGCAAGGGAAAGGACATGACGCTCAACGCCAGCAGCACGGCGCGCCAGGTGAAGATGATGTCAAGATTCAGGTGGTCGTGCAGAAAGCCGCCGATGGCGCCGCGCCGCCCGAAAATCTGCAACAGAATCAATCCCGTCGCCACGGGCGGCATGACCAGGGGCAGCGTGACGAGCGTTTCGACGACCGATTTGCCGGGCCAATCGCGCCGGGCCAACGCCCAGGCCAACGCGAGACCGAACGGCAAAATCGTGAGCGTGCTCAGCGCGGCCACCGATAGGGTGAACCCGATGATTTGCCATTCCACGACCGTCATGGATGCAACCGGAAGCCGTACCGGGTGAAGACGTGCCCGGCGGCTGCCGATGAAAGGTAGCTGAGGAATTTCCTGGCGGCTTCGGGTTGGGCGGTTCCTTTGACCAGCGCCATGGGATAGCGAATGTCCGGACCATCGGCCGGCGGAACTTCGTAAGCGATTTTAACCTTCGGCGAAATGACCGCATCGGTTTTGTAAACGACGCCGGCATCCACGTTGCCGGAGGCGACGGCCGCCAGCGCGGCGCGGACATTTTCGGTGGAAATGACCTTTGGCGCGACGGCCGGCCAGAGCCGCAGCTTCCCGAGCCACGCCTTGGCATAAACGCCGGCCGGCACCGCCTGTGGATCAGCCAGTGCGATGCGCTCGATGGCGGCGTTGGTCAGGTCACTGGGCGATTTGATCTCCCGGCCGCCAGCCAGCGGGACGACGACCACCAGCGAGTTCCCCAGGCGGTCCCGGCGCGTGGCGGGGTCAATCAAACCCCGGCCCGCCAGCACGTCCATCTGCGCTTCGTCGGCCGAAAAGAAGATGTCCGCGGGGGCGCCCGCCTGGATCTGCCGGGCCAGCGTGCTGGACGCGCCAAAGTTGAAAATGATTTTATCGCCGGAAGTTTTCCCGTAATCGGCGGCAATGGCCTGCAACGAATCCGTGAGGCTGGCGGCAGCGAACACCATCACCTCGGACGCCGACAAAGCCAGCGTGCCGGCCAACAGGCAAACGGCCGCCAGCGCTGGCAAGCATCGTTTCATTTGAAAGCCATCTCCTCCAGCGCCCTCCCTTGGGCGCGATATGGATAGTGATAGATAGGCCAACTCCCCGCCGCTGTAAAGCGAATTCCATTTTATATTTGACAAAATATATCGCTTCAGTTTAATGTCGGGCGCGTTAAGGATGCGTCACTGAATCTCTGAAAAATATAATGCGAAATCAATTCGATTACAGACGATTGGGGGACACGGCCCGTCGCATCGCCTGGCTGGGGGCGGCACTGGCGGGGATGGCCATCTGGCCTTGCCGCGCGGACGACACGAACCCGGCGGCGCAAGGCACCGCTCCCACTCTCTGTCCGGTGGCCGACTATTTCGAGAACTGGTTCGACCGCGTGACGGCCATCCAGAACGAGCAGCCGCACTGGGTGACGCCCCTGGTCACCGTCACGCCGCGCTTGGAGGAAGAACTGCGCTACGACCAATACTGGGAGTCGGTGCCGCACGGGCGCTCCCTGGACATTTACGGGGCGGGTAAGGGACTGGAGTTGATCCCCGGCAGGCCCATTGAGGTGATACTGGGTGTGCCGGCGTACGAAACTGAAAGCACGACGCCGACCAAGAGCGGCTGGGCCGACGAAAACCTGCTTCTTAAATACCGCATCCTTTCGGCCAACGAGCAAAACGGCAATTACATCCTCACGGCATTTTTCGGCATGTCCATTCCCACGGGCGGGAAGAATTTTTCTTCGGGCCATTACACCTACACTCCCACACTTGCGGGCGGCAAAGGTTGGGGTAACTTCGATTTCCAGAGCACCCTCGGGGTGACGCTGCCCGACAACCTGGGGGTCCGCAAAGGCGCGGGGACGCCGGTCTTGTCCAACACCGCCCTGCAATATCGGGTGGAGAAATACTTCTGGCCCGAGGTGGAAGCGAATTACACTTACTGGCCAAACGGCGAGCACGAAGGATTGAACCAGTTGTTTCTTACGCCGGGATTGCTCATCGGGCGCCTGCCCATTTACCATCGCGTCGGCGTTACCTTCGGAGCGGGCTGCGAATTCGCGGTCACCGACAAGCCCCTGGTCTGGAACAACTTCATCCTTACGGCCCGAATCCCCTTCTGAACCTGGTCATTGCCCGCTCAACCGCGCAAAAGCTTTTGAAACTTCCGCCAATCCGTAGTCACGGCTCCGAGGCACTTGCGGTCCATTCGCTGGTATAACGCCAGGACTTGGCGGCCCAGGTCGGTCAAACGCGCCCCGCCGCCGCCCTGGGTTCCGCCGCGAATAGCGACGACCAGCGGCTCCCGGAAACACCGGTTCATGGTGCGGATGAGCGTCCAGGCGCGCATATAGGACATGCGCATCTGGGCGGCGGCCTTGGTGATGGCGCCGGTTTGCTGCAACGCTTCCAGCAGTTCGGCTTTGCCGGGACCGAACGCGATGTCGCTCCCCTTGGTGATGCGCAGGCGCGTGCGCAACAGGGGACGGCCCCGGGAAGTTTTTTTCTTTGCCATAGCTGCTCCAGCCTAGGCGGACGACATCCAATTGGCAAAAGAGAATCCGGCTTTGTGACCACCACACGGCCTTCTCTGGCTGCCAGCACGGCAATGTCTCCATCCGGCGTGCGGTTTCCGAGCGGGAGATCCAAAGTGTGCTTGACATCATGCCCCACCGACGCCAAGTCACGCGCGAGACGCCGCGGCAGTTGCGCGTCCACGATAAATCTCATGCCGCTACGGGTTCTATGCGATTGACGCGAGTCAAGCGAGCCCCGTAGGCGCAAGCGGCGCGCAGATCGTCCGCTTCAAGGTCGGGATAATCGGCCAGAATCTGCCCGGCGGTCATGCCGCTGCTCAACAATTCAAGGAGAAATTCCACCGGATAACGCAGGCCGCGAATACAAGGTTTCCCGTGACAGATGTTCGGACCCACCGTGATCCGTGAAAGCAGATTCTCGTTCGTCATGCAGGGGAATTACACCAATAATGCGCCGCTGCCAAGAATTCTCCAGCAACGCCGAAGGATAACTGTCGTTATATCTTGTCAAGTATAACGCGGACGGCGCTGCGTGGCAGGTGGAGGTTGTGGCGCGCCACAGCCTGCCGGGTTACCCGCCAGCGCGTCTGACGGCGGAGCAGACGGCGTGGGTGCTGAATTGCCAGAAGCATTATGTGCCGATTCTGGTGGCTCAAGCCGCTGGGCAATCCGCCACCGAATAGCGTCAAATCCTTTGCTGTGTCAGAACTGCTGGAATTGGTCAAGGATCGGGCGCAGCTGGCGAAGGTCACGAACGCTTTGAACTAGCACTGGCACCAGCAAAATGCCCGGAAGAAAAACCTTCTGGCAAATAGTTTGATTTGATAAGCGAACCGGCGGTCATATAATCACAGCTATGGTCTGGCGCAGTTCGTGGTTTCCCCACCAGCCAAACAGCGCCACCAATCCCGCGACGACCAGCGGGAGCATCCAGATCGGTCGTTTGAAACGGCTTGTCATGGTTGCGGCAACAGGAGAGACCTTCGCGCGGTCAGCGGGGTTTCGTCAACATCAATGCAAACTTTGAGTTCCCGGGACTCCCGTTCCAATTCCTTTAAGCGCTGGGCTTCATTGACCTCCGTGTGCCCGACCTGCTTTTCCCACCGGTGGAAGCTGATCTGCCTTCGTGCAGACCGTGAGGTAACGTGAAGTTGCGCCGGAATCGTTTTTGAAATAGAGGGACGGTTTCAAGCCGGATGCTCAACAGCACCGCGTCCGGATGAAGCGTGTCAAGTTCGGCTTCGCTCTCGACAAAGGCATCATGAGTACTTATGCTGGGCAAGCTTTAAGGAGATCGCCGCAACAAATTTTGACACGGCAATGAAGCCGAGCACGACATCACGTTCGGATTCCGGTGAACCCGGGACTCTGGTGGTTTTGGATAACCAGCGGTTGTTTGGGTTTTTGTCGCGGTTGCGTGGCCGACAAATCCGGCTCCTGCCTCACGAGTATGTGTTCAATCTGTTTCTTGCGCTCACGTGGGAACGTCTGCTGGTCCACGTGGGGTTGCTCAGTCCTCTGGCTCTGGCCTTCCTCGGTTGTCTGCTCGCCAGCGCCGCAGCGATTCTGTGGTCCGGGCCTGAGCCGGCACCCTGGCGTTGGCGGCTTCGGCTGCTGCTTTATCCGGCACTCATGGGACTGACTTTCTACCTGATGCCATCGGTTGTCACCGTGTTGGAGGTACCGCGAGCCGACGCGATGCTGGTCAAGTGGGATACGGTCTGGTTGGGCTCAAACCTCAATCTGGGTATCCAAGGGTGGGAACCTCCGCTGTTCACCGACGTGATGATGCTGGCGTACGTATTTTTCTTCTATTACCTGATTGCCGGGCCGGCGTACTATTGCATCCACGACCTGCCTCGCTTTCGTCAATGCTTTGCCGGCCTTTTCGTGGTTTATGCGTTGGGGTTCATCGGCTACACGTTCTTGCCCGCTGGCGGGCCGCATCGCTTCCTTGAATTTGCACGACCGCTGACGGGAGGTTGGATTACCCGGGTGGCAAAACCGGTCCTGGACTATGCCAGCAACGGTGTGGATGCGTTTCCCAGCATACACGTGGCGGTCTCGCTGTACCTGTTGGCCTTCGACCGAATGTATTATCGCCGCCGATTCTGGCGCCTGCTCGTTCCCTGTGTAGCCTTATGGATTTCAACCATCTACCTGCGTTATCATTATGCGGTGGACGTGATTGCGGGATTTGCCATTGCGGCCATCGGTCTTCGGGTGGCTGCCCTCTACGGAAGATCGAGTCTGAAAACCCATGTTTCCGTCAAAATAATGGACGCGGCAGGAGAATGCGGTAAAAGTTAAACTGCCCAGCGTTTGCGACAGGAAACCACGACGATCTTGAACTGGATCCACAAATAACTAAAAACATGGGGACGGCTGGTTCGCTGGCGAACCTCTTGCGCAAAGCCACAAGAATCCACCCACAGATTTTGCTGACGAGGGAGCAATTCTGTCTTGGGGGAAACAACCCATAGCGGAGGGGCCGTTGTCCAGCCTATATTCCCTTACGGATTGGAAAATTGGTGTCCATTTTGGTGTCTGTTATGGACCCATTGGCCCATAAACCATTACAGCTTCGGCAGTTAGGAATGGAGCCAATGGCCGGGATTGGCCGTTTTCCACCGCGTTTGCAGCCCTAATATGACCAATTTTATTGGCTATTCAAGCAAAAATGACTTAAACCAACTCTATCGTTTTTAATCCTTTTGGTGTCCGTTTTGGTGTCCGTTTGCCTATCACCCTCAAACAGCACCACCGGTCTGGTTTGCGCCAGAATCTAAAGGTGCGGCCCTTTGGTTTCTAAACCGGTGGTGTTGCATGATTTCTTTGGTTGCTCGAGACATCCATTGGGCGTCTTGCTTTAATTCGGTGAGCGCGGCGGTTGAATAATATTTGACGGCATTGGCCACAGGTTGACCCAGCGGCTTGAGCAAACCGCGACTCGCAAGAACTGAAATCTGATATTCTGGAAAGCCCAGGAACCAGGCAGTTTCTTCCACCGTCAAGCGTCCAGGCAGATTTCGCAAGTTCAGAAACCAGGCCCATTTCATCGCGCTTGACCGTAATCTCGCAATAATCCGGCTGCGTCGGGGAAGAGGAAATCGTATAGGGCCGGTTGACCTTCCTCCCGCCAATCACCGGGGAAATCAGCAGATACTGCCCCGGTTGATGCTGGAACGGCAGCGGCCTGCCGTCCGGCGCCGCAAAGCGAAACGTCTGCACATCGGGCGTCTGCCGGATGATGCGCGCAACGCGCAATTGCCCCGACCATATTTTCGCCCGTGGCGCTGTCGCCGGTTGTCCCGGTTTACTCTGCTTCGCCGTCACCATACGATACCCCAGCAAAACCGTCAGCACGCCCGCAAATGCCAGCGGCTGTCGCACGTCCGCCTTCACCTGCATGTAATAGTGGATGACCCCGCAAATGGCCGCCACGTAAGCCAGCCGGTGCAGCGCGCGCCAGCGTTTCGCGCCCAGGCGCTTAATCATCGCGTTTGTGCTCGTCACCGCCAGCGGCACCATCGCCAGCAGGCCGATGCTTCCGATGATCAGGTATTTGCGTTTGACCATCTCCGTCAATGTGCTCGACACGCTGAACGAACGGTCGAGCGCGAAGAATATCGAAAAATGCGCAAGGGCATAAAAGAAGGCGTAAAGCCCAAACGTGCGCCGCGAAAAAATCAGCCAGTTCCAGCCGGTAATTTTGCGCAACGGCGTCACCAGCATGGTCAGCATCAAAAAAATCAGCGTCAGCAACCCAGTCGTCAGGATGGCAAAATTCACCGGGTTTGCTCCCAATTGATGATGCCACGCGTCCCAGGCCAGCAGCGTCCCCGGCACTGCCGCATTGGCCAGGGTGAGAAATTTAACGAAGCGGATGTCGGAATCTTTCATGGCCATTATCTGGGTCAGAAATATTTCTGCAGATCCATCCCGGCGTAGAGGTGCCCCACCTGTTCTTCGTAGCCGTTGAACATAAGCGTCGGTCGCCGGCCTGATTCGCCGATGCGCTGCTCCGTCGCTTGGCTCCAGCGCGGGTGGTCTTTGTGTGGGTTCACATTGGCGTAAAAACCATATTCGCCTGGTGCGTCTTCGCTCCAGGTCGTGCGCGGCTGGTCGGCCGTGAGGGTAATTTTGACGATGGATTTGATGCCCTTAAAACCATACTTCCAGGGAATGACCATCCGGATTGGCGCGCCATCCTGCGGCGGCAGCGCCCGGCCATAGAGCCCGCTAGCCAGTATCGCCAGCGGATGCATCGCTTCATCTATCCTCAATCCCTCCACGTACGGCCACTTGAGCACGTCACTTTTCTGGCCCGGCATACGCGTCGAATCCAGCAGCGTCTCAAACGCCACGTACTTCGCGTCACTCGTCGGCTCAACAACATTGAGCAGTTTAGACAACGAATAACCCGCCCACGGAATCACCATGGACCACGCTTCGACGCAGCGCATGCGGTAAATGCGCTCTTCCGGCGGGGCGATTTTTAAAATGTCGTCCAGGTCAAAGACGCGCGGCTTGTTCACTAGCCCGCCGACTGTCACCTGCCAGCCGTCCGGCTTAAAATTCTCCGAGGCATCGGCGACGCCCTGCTTGTCCGTGGAGAACTCGTAGAAATTATTGTAATGCGTGATGTCCTCAAACGACGTTTCCGGCTCGTTCACTGTGAAGCCCGAGTCCGCAGGCGCATTGGTCGCCGCCGCCAAGCCGTCAATTTGTGCCGTCTTGACGGTGGTGTTCGAAACGTGATTGAGCCGCCGGTAAGCCGCACCGGTCGCCAGCGCGCTCGCCGCGAGGATTCCCGTCCGGATGAAGTTCCGGCGATTGAAATAAACCGACGGCGGTGTGATTTCGCCGGGCGAAATTTTATTTGGTTCGTTCATCAAACCTCCCGATTACGGCAGGTTGGTCCCGCTCATGCTGTTCGGGGCCATATTATTCATTTGCGGGGGCGTCATGATGTTCATGGTGTTGGAGCCCATGTTGCCCGTTTGCATTTGATTGGTGCCGCCCATCATGTTCGGCGCCATGCTGCCCATGGAGGGAGAACTCATGCTGTTCATCGCGTTGGTGCCCATCATGTTGGATGACATGTGGTTCATTGACGGTTGATTGGTTGCCATGGCGCCGGACATCATGTGCCCCATTTGTGGCGAACCGGCCATGGTCATGCTGTTGGATGTCATGTGGTTCATGGATGAGCCGGCCATGGTCATGCTGTTGGATGCCATGTGGTTCATTTGCATTTGATTGGTTGTCATCATGGAACCCGACATCATATTCCCCGTTTGCGGTGTATCCTCGGCGAGCAAAGCCAGCGGCAGCGCGAAGGCCAGGGAGGTGAATGATAGTTTGAGCTTGGACATGTTTTTCATTGTATTTAATTTTCTATTTTGTGTTGGTTTGTTGTGTTGGTTTGTAGTTCCCGCTTTCGTTTTCTCTAAGTCGTTTTTATTTCACCGCCGTCCATGCGAACGGCAGAGCCCGTCATCCACTTTCCCGCAGGCGAGACCAAAAACGCCATCAAACTGGCAATTTCCTCCGGTTGACCGTAGCGGATAATTCCGGCTTCGGCGGGGAATTTTTCAATTGCCTCTTCCACGGTCATGTGATGCGCGGGGGCGTACTTTTCCATATAGGTCTGCCTTCGATGGGTCAGCACTGGTCCCGGCAATACACTGTTGACCTGGACCCCATCTTTGATGCCTTGTTCTGAAAATGCTTTTGCCATCACAACGATGGCCGCGTTGATAGTGGCAACGGCTGCGAAGGGCGGTTTAGGCATTGCGGCTGAATTGCCTGACATAAAAACAACGGAGCCCTTCGACTCCTTGAGCGCTTCCCACGCGTGAATGGTCAGACGCCGGGCGCCATGAAGTTTAAGAGCCAAACCGTCGTCCCATTGCGCGTCGGTCATTTCCAGAAGGGAAATTTGCGGCACGGCGCCGGCAATATTCAGGAGCGCATCAATTTGGCCGAAACGTTCCAAAGTTTCTGTGACCGCAGTTTTCGCCGCTTCCGGCCGCCTTAAATCCAGCGCCAGCGGGAGCGGGGTGGCGCCCGCCGACGTTACGGACTTGGCCGTTTCCTGCAGGGCCTCTTCATTTCTCGCGACGAGCACGACTGAACCAAAGTCTTTAGCCAGGCGGACCGCTGTGGCGCGTCCAATGCCCTGGCTTGCCCCAGTGACGATGGCAACAGATTGATTCATAAATTCCTTTGGTTAATGGTTTACATTGCTTTTAACGTGGCGTCAGCGGCTTCGATTAAAAGGTCAGCTACATATTTCGGCGCAGTAATTGAAGGGGTATGGTCCACGGGATGAGCGTGAATTTTTGCTTTCATTCGCTCAGCCATAAAACGCTGGGTTTTGGCGGCGATCATACGGTCTTCTTCCGCAACCAGAAACCATGAAGGTTTTGATTTCCAGGCCGGGACGGGAGCTTTTTCCTGAATGCATTTTACCGAGAGCGGACGTTGAATCGCATTCAGGATGGCCAACGTATCGGGCCCGGCATTTTGCGCAAACGCATTGGCAAACCCAGTTTCGGGCATCCAAATAAACCCGTAAGCGTCGGGGGCAAGCTGCGGCGCTTCGGGATGGGGCTTTTCACGGTAAAATACATCCGCTACGGTCTCGCCTTCCGCCGGGGCGAGGGCCGCGATATAAACCAAACCCTTGACCCGTTGACTGGTGACGCCCGCAATGGGGGCGCCGCCGTAAGCATGGGCCGCTAGAATCACCGGCCCTTCAATCCTTTCGACAACGCGGCTCACAACTGCGATGTCATCCGATAATGATGTTAACGGGACGGGAGCACAGACCACTCCGAGGCCTGCCTCCATTAACGGTTCAATAACCCGGCTCCAACTGGAACCATCAGCCCACGCGCCGTGAACCAAAATGATACTGGCCTTTTTTGCATAATCATTCATAAATAAAACTCCCTTTCTGGTTGTTGGCCGGCGATGGCTAGTGAATGGATTTTTTTAAGAATTTCAGGATCGCCGCGCCAATTTCCGCGCAGTGCGTTTCCAGCGCGAAGTGCCCTGTATCGAAGAACTGAATATCTGCCTCAGGGATATCCCGTTTGAACGCTTCCGCGCCCGCCGGCAGGAAGAATGGATCGTTCTTGCCCCAGACAGCCAAAAGAGGAGGTTTGTATTTGCGGAAGAAGCTCTGAAATTCGGGATAAAGCTCGACGTTTTTGGCGTAGTCCAGGAAGAGGTCGAGTTGCGCTTCGTGAGCGCCGGGCCGGGCCAGATAAAAATCATCGAGCGAGCGTCCGTCAGGAGAAACGAGGGACTTGTCGGCCACGCCGTGCACGTATTGAAACTCCGTCGTCTGCGGCATCAACATGGAACGCAGCGCATCGCGATTAACCTGGCTTGGCTCGTTCCAGTAAGCGCGGATGGGGTTCCATCCATCGCTCAGGCCCTCGACATAAGCGTTGCCATTTTGTGAGATAACGGCCTGGATACGGTCGGGATACTTCAACGCGATACGCAGGCCGACGGGAGAGCCGTAGTCAAAGATGTAAATAGAAAATTTCGTGAGCCCGACGGCTTCGGTGAATTTGCCAATGACCTCCGCCAGGTTTGCAAACGTGTAGGCGAATTCCTTGTGGCTTGGGAGATCCGTTTGACCAAATCCCGGAAAATCAGGCGCGACAATGTGGTAACGTTCGGCCACAAGAGGGATGAGGTTCCGAAACATGTGGCTTGAGCTCGGAAAACCATGAAGCAGTAATAATGCTGGCGACGTTTGCTTTCCGGCCTCTCGGTAGAAAATATTGAGGCCGTTGACGCGGATTTTTTGATACTTGATAGTCATAGTTCATTGCTCCAATCGGATAATTTGTTTTTTGAAGTACACTCCCTGGAAGATTCGTTAGGTCTTTAATCATGGTTTGAAGGCGCGGAGGCAAACAACGAGCCGAGTCCTTCCATGAGGGTTGGGTGAGCCAGAACGGCGTCTCTCAGGGAAGTGAAGGGAAGTCCGGCAAGCATGGCAATCTGGACGGCGGACATGATCTCACCGGCATTAACCCCGAAGGTGGTGAAGCCGAGAATTCGATCTCCGTTTTTTTCAACCAAAGCCTTCATGAAGCCTTGCGTTTCGGACAGTGTATGGGTGCGCAAGACGCCAGCCATGGGAAGCGTGAACAACCGATACGCCACGCCTTGCTGTCTGGCCTCGATCTCATTCAGGCCAACCCGCGCAAGCTCCGGGTCAGTGAACAAGCAGAACGGCACCTGGCGGCCGGTAGTAACGCGGTTGCCCCCCAGGATATTTTCGCTGACTACACGGAAATCATCATGGCCGATGTGAGTGAACTGCGGGCCGCCAGTGACATCGCCGACTCCCCAGACGCCCGACGCGGTCGTCTCCAATCGCTGGTTGACTTTGACGTAGCCGCGATCCGTGAGTTCAACCCCGGCGAATTCCACTCCGAGACCATCGGTGTTTGGAATCCGGCCTGTAGCGACCAGGAGATGAGTGCCAATGAGGGTTTTCTCAATGCCATTTTGCTCGAGAACAACTTTTACTATTTGGCCGGATGTCCCCGATACGGCCTTGACCCGGGCATTCAACACCACGCTCAATCCCTCCTTTTCGAGCATGCTTTGAAGTGCCTCGGAAATATCCTGGTCTTCGCGAGGCAGTAACCGGCCACCTCGTTCGATGACCGAGACCTTGCTCCCGAATCGCATCATGGCCTGGGACAGTTCCAATCCAACATAGCCGGCGCCAATCACAAGCAATTGTTCGGGAACGACATCCAATTCCAGCGCCTCGACGTGAGTAAGGGGTTTGGCTTCGACAAGTCCCGGAATGGGATCCAACGCCGCCCTCGTGCCCGTTCCGATAATAACATTGGTGCCGCGGAGCCGCCTTGTTTTCCCGTCCGGCAGCGTCACCTCGATGGTTTTGGGGCCCATAAAGCGACCGGAACCCATAATAACCTCCGCCCCACTTCTCTTGAAAAGATCAAGATGAGCGTTCACCATTTCCGTAACCATGTTGCGCTTGCGGCTTCGGACGGAGGCCATGTCCACATTGAATCCCGTCTTGTTAACGCCAAAGGCCTCGCTCCCCCAAACCAACGAAGCGACCTTGGCACTGTGAATGACATTCTTGCTGGGAAGACAGGCGATATTTGGACACGACCCGCCGACGTATCTGCGTTCGACGACCGCAACCCGCTGGCCCTTGCCGGCCAGCGTCCAAGCAGCCAATTTTGACCCAACGCCGCTGCCGATAATTACCAGATCGTACTGCTCTGGCGTCATGCTTCGCTGGGCTCCGAGCGGCGATGTGTTTTCAAGTTGGGCGCTCATACGCAATTCTTTTCCCACCCGATTCCAAGACCGTCCACTGAAACAGCCTTATATGTCACAGTCATCGGCAATATGGAAGGTTTGTACGTCATAATTTACATTCCATTTTTAAACGTTTATTACCTTTCACTTCTTTGTCGTTAGAATGTTTGTGAATTTCTCTATCAACGATTGCTTGCATCGAAACACACTGGCCCTTATCCCTTGTTGTCAACACCCGGCAGACCTGGTTCAACTAGTGGAAAATCAATATCTGTCTGCACAATGTGGTTGAAGTAATTCGTGAAGATGTTGACTGCAACGTTCGCCGCCACCTCCACGATTTCTCCGTCTGATAGCCCGGCTTGGCGAGCACCTTGGAATTCTTCATCCGTGATTTCGCCACGCTTTACGACAATGCTCCTTGCCAGTTTTAGAATGGCGTCAGCCTTTGCATCGGAACGACAAACTCGAAAACGGAAACCTTCCTTCGGGTGTGGAAAGTTTTCTGGCACAGAAGGTGGGCGGCAAAATAAATGTTATCGGAGGCGGGGCGTCCAATTTCAACATTTCAGACGCAGCAAAACAAACTGTCGAAAAGCTCCTTTGTCCTAGCGACCAGATCGTGAGAGCAAATGGGACCTGAAAATGGTTGACACTTCAATGTGAGAGAAGTGTCAAGATGAATGATAATGAACCTGTAGAGAAGAGGAACAAGAACACCTCCGC
>JBEKMW010000056.1:0-28808 GCA_049523455.1 Verrucomicrobiota bacterium
AGACCCGCCAATGGATCGTGGACTCAGTCCTTAAGCTTTTTGGACGCCGACGGGACGCCAAGGCCACTCCAGTTGGGCCCAAAGCGGCCAGAAAAGAATCAAAAATCGAGGTGCCTTAATGGCGCCGGTCTCACCATCGTTCCGCGATCCCGCGGGCCGTTGCTTCATCTTCCATCAACGTGTGCTGCGATTCGTCACGACCGACGCCCTGGCTGCCTTCGAACAGTTTCTCCAATCCGACTGCGCGCGGCGTTCGCTCGCGCAACAGAAGCTGGCCGGTACGCGCCGTCTGAATGACGCCGAGGCTGCGCAGTTGCGTGAAAATCCCGAGTTGCGGTCCATTTGGGACGAACCGTCCCTCGGGGCGGTGTTCGAACACGAGCGGCTGTCCTTTCGCAGTTATCCGCACGAATGGCCGCCGGAAATGCTCTGGGCCGCCGGAGCACTGACCCTCGACCTGGGCCGGGCCGCTTTGTCCGAGGGTTTCGGGCTGAAGGATGCCACCCCGCACAACATCCTGTTCCGCGGCAGCGAACCGGTCTTCATTGACGCGCTGTCATTTGAACCGCGCCACCCGGCCGATCCCATCTGGCTGCCGGAGGCGCAATTCATCCGCACCTTTCTCTTGCCGCTGCTGGCTCAACACCGGTGGGGCATTCCCCTGGCGGACGTCTTCACCACCCACCGCGACGGCCTCGAACCCGAAGCGGTTTACCGGCTCTGCGGACCATTGGAAAAATTTACGCCGCGAATGCTCGCGCTGGTTTCCATTCCCACGTGGCTGTCCCGAAAATCCGCCCGCAACGAAGCCCGCCTTTACCGGCCGCGCCGGCTGGCCAACGCGGAGAAGGCGCGGTTCATACTCGAGTCCCTGTTCCGGCGGCTGGAGCGGGCTTTGCGAGCGCTCGAGCCGGCCAAGCACCGGGATTCAACATGGTCCAACTACATGTCCCGGCACAGCTACGACGAGCCGGCCTTCGCCGCCAAGGAAAAATTTGTGGCCGAGGTGTTGCGCGAATTTCAACCTGCTCGGGTCCTGGATGCCGGCGCCAATACCGGGCATTTCAGCGCGCTGGCGGCGGAAACCGGAGCGGAGGTCGTGGCCGTGGACGCGGATGCGGCATGTGTGGGAGCCATCTGGCGTCGCGCCTGTGAAAAGAAACTGAATATCCTGCCGCTGGTGGTGAACCTGGCCCGGCCCAGCCCCGCGCTGGGCTGGCGTTACGGCGAATGTCCGTCATTTCTCGAACGCGCGGCGGGCGCATTTGACGGCGTGCTGATGCTGGCCGTCATCCACCATTTGCTCGTGACCGAGCGGATTCCGCTGGAGGAAATCCTGCGGTTGGTGGGCGAATTGACCCGGTCCTGGGTGGTGCTGGAATGGATTGAGCCCGAGGATGAGATGTTTCGACACTTGACGCGGGGCCGCGATTCCTTGCACGCTTCGCTGACCGTGTCCGTATTTGAACGCGCCTGTTCGGCTTGCTTCGATATTGTCCGCTCGCTTCCCCTGCCGGGAACCCAGCGGCGAATGTATTGTCTGAAACGAAAGGACCGAGGTCGGTGAACCCTCAGACGGCGGCACATTTTGAGGAAGGCCATGACACCGGCACCGTGCCGCTGCCCCGCCCGCTCAAGCAGAAAATCAAGGACGCCCTGGTGGCCGTGTCCATGGCCAATTTATGCTTTCTCCTGGTCAGCTTTGACTTGTTATCCGACGCCGATCGGCTTTTTGACCTGCTGCCGGTTACCACCTCCACGTTGCTGGCGCT
This sequence comes from Verrucomicrobiota bacterium, assembly GCA_049523455.1. Classification (GTDB taxonomy): domain Bacteria; phylum Verrucomicrobiota; class Verrucomicrobiia; order Limisphaerales; family UBA11358; genus UBA11358. Next base: position 1,773 of record JBEKMW010000056.1, read on the forward strand.
GACGACCAATATTGCCGGCCTGGCGTTGATCATCTGGCTGGGAATTCGAGCTGTAAGACGATTCCCGAATCGCTGGTTCCAAGTGCCAGCCCATCTGCTGTTTATCCTGCTTCTGCTCTTTCCCGTGGACTTCATCAGGATCAAGTATTTCCACGTCGCCGATTACGAAATACTCAAGCTTTTCGAACAACCCGTCATCATGGCCTGCGCGGTTGCCGCGTTGGCGCTGGTCGTGTGGCAGCACCGGCTGGCTGCGCGCACGGCGGCGATTCTGGCGGCGATTCTCTCGCCCTTGGCGCTCATGGTGCTGGGCAAAATCGCTCTCGTTTGCGTCGGACTCGCCACCATAAAGGAATGCCGCGAGCCATCCACGTGGCTGCCGCTCAATCCAGTCCCCCACGGACAACCGCGCGTCGTATGGATCATTTTCGATTGCACGGACTATCGGCTGGCGTACGAACAACGTCCAGCCAATGTGCAACTTCCCGAATTCGACCGGTTGCGATCGGAATCGCTTTTTGCCGACCACGCCTATTCGCCCGGTTCCTGCACCATTCTTTCCATGCCGGCGCTCATTTATGGGCAAGTGGTTTCGGCCGCTGATACTTCGGACACGTGCGACCTGACCGTGACGTTTGCCGACACGGGCGCAACCACCGGTTGCACGGGTTTGCCCTCAATTTTTACCAAAGCCCGTCAGCTTGGCTTCAACAACGCGGTGGTGGGGTGGTTTATCCCCTACGGGCGGCTCGTGGGCCGTGACCTGAATTTTTGCGAGTGGTACCCGTACCCACCCTTCGAGCCGGGACGAGCGGATACGTATGTCGCCAATGTCCGGCAGCAGTTCCTGTCGCTGGGAGAAACCTTCTGGTTGCGGCACCTCTTCGCCAACGTCCATCGCGATAGCCTGCAAGTCTCCCTCTCGGTGGTGACCAATGCCAGCTATGGATTGACGTTATTGCACCTCCCCGCACCCCACAAGCCGGGTGTTTATCTGGCCGACAAGGACCAACTGACCTTTTGGCCGCGTTTGTCCAAAGTGGCAGGCTACTTTAATAATCTCGTGCTGGCGGACCGCGAATTCGGAAAGCTCCGCCGCGCCATGGAAACTTCGGGGGAATGGGACAATACCTGGATCATTCTGAGCAGCGACCATGCCTGGAGCGAATCCAATCTTTACGACCACAAGCTCGATCCCCGCGTTCCCTTTATCGTCCACGCCCCGGGCGCCAACGATCCCATCGCTTATGCCAATCCCTTCAATACCGTTTTGACGGATGCCTTGATTCTGGCCATTCTCCAAAAACAGGTGACCAATCACCAGGATGTCGCCAACTGGTTGGACGCGCATCGTCCGGCTCAAGTGGCCATGCCGGTCGTCGGTCCGGAACCGTAAGCGCGCCTTCCCGGGGGCGCCGAGCCATGAAATTTTCAATCGTCACGCCGAGTTTCCGCAACTCGCAGTGGTTGCGCCTGTGCATCGCGTCGGTGGCCGACCAGCAGGGCGTGGAATGGGAACACTTGGTGCAGGATTCCTGTTCGGACGACGGCACGCAGGATTGGCTGCCGGGCGATCGCCGGGTGCGGGCGTTCATCGAAAAAGATGGCGGCATGTATGACGCCGTGAATCGCGGCTTTCGCCGCGCCACCGGCGACCTGCTGGCCTATCTCAATTGCGACGAACAATACCTGCCCGGCGCGCTCAAGGCCGTGCACGATTTTTTTGCCGCCCATCCGGGAATCGAAGTCGCCCTGGCCGGGACCATTGTGACCAACGCCCAAGGCCAATACCTCTGCCACCGGCACTTGATGGTGCCACATCCGTGTGGCATCTGGTTCCGCTTTCCCATCCTCACCAGCTCACTTTTTATCCGCCGCCGCGTCATCCACGAACGCGGCATTTTCTTTGACACCCGTTGGCGCGACCTCGGCGATTTTCACTGGGTCCGCACCCTGATGCATAACCGCGTGCCCATGGCCGTTTGCGACTCCTTCACCTCCGTCTTCACCGACAGCGGGGAAAACATGAACTTGAAACCAAACGCCATCCGGGAAAAAAATGAAACCGCCGCCATGACGCCCGGGTGGGTGAGGACCTTGAAACCGGTCTGGATTCTGCACCATCGCCTGCGCCGCTTGGCGGCGGGGCATTTTTCCCTCCCGCCGACCGCATACTCCCTTTACACCCTTGCGAGCCCGGACCGGCGGGTGACGATCACGGTGCCCAAACCGACCGCGGTCTGGTGGGGCCGCCTGTAGTAGCGGCGCCGGTGAAGTGCCGCACTCCTCTCGCAAACCGAAGCAAAATCCCGCAGCGGCCCATTTTCGTTTGGAGTTCCGCGTTTACGCGGTCCGCCTGAAGGCGGAACTCCAAACCTCGCAATCCTCCACTCACGCCGCAGGCGTGGCAGCGGCCGGCGGCTGCTTCCGCGCCGCCAGGCGTTTCCGCTTGAGGTAGCGCTTACGGCGTTGTCTGTTTTCCGCTTTATTGTATTGTTTGCTCATAACGTCTTTACATCGGCCGCGAAATCCGATTCTGTGGAGGGCACTATGATGGTTTGGATGCAGCGATTCAATCTCTATTTGGCGCTGGCAGTGGTTTTGACGCTGCTGTGCGGATGCCAGAGTCATAAAAAAGACAAAGCCACCGCCGCCGTGCGCGTCCATATCCAGACCAACGCCGATACCGTCGGCGCCAGCCAGCAGGTCAATGTGCTGCGTTCCAATCCGGTGGTGGTCAACATCGCGCGCACTCCAATTCTCACGGAGGCCAACCTCGTCTCCGCAAAAATACTTGAAACCCCGGGGGGCTTTGCCATCGCACTCCAGTTTGACGAAACGGGCGGCTGGACCTTGGAGCAATTCTCCGCCGCCAATCCGGGCGGGCATTTCGTCATTTTCGGCCAATGGGGCGAGAAGCTGGCCAATGGACGCTGGCTGGCCGCACCCCTCATCACCAAACGCGTCACCAATGGCATGCTGGTTTTCACGCCCGACGCCTCGCGCGAAGAAGCCGATCAATTCGTGCTGGGTCTCAACCGGGTGGCCGCGAAGATCCAGAAACACCAACTGAAATGACGTTTTCCGCCGTTGGCCCCCTGGCGCTCGTGTCCGTCCTCATTTCCGGTGCAAAGCTCGTCGCCCAGGAACCGTTCCAATTTCCCACCGCCAACCACGCCCTCTATGAAATCGGCCAGGAATTAAAGTTCTTCGCGCCCACCGCGCCGGATAAACCCTGGACCACCGGCAGTTTCGGTTGCGTGCGCAGCGACGGCTGGCAGATGCACGAGGGCCTGGACATCCGCTGCCTCCAGCGCGACCGTTTCGGCGAGCCGACCGATCCCGTCATGGCCACCGCCGATGGCACCGTCGTTTACATCAACCGCCGTCCGTCGCTTTCCAACTACGGCAATTACCTCGTCATCCGGCACATCATCGAAGGATTGGAAATCTATTCGCTCTACGCGCACCTCAGCGCCATCCGGCCGGGCCTCGGCCTCGGGCAGGCGGTCAAGGCCGGCGAGGTCGTCGCCACCATGGGCCGCACCTCGAACACTTCCGAGCGGATAACCAGGGACCGGGCGCACGTGCATTTTGAGCTCAACGTGTTCGTGAACGAGAAATTTGAGGCCTGGTATCGCAAGGCGTTTCCCCGCGAACGCAATGACCACGGCATCTGGAACGGCGAGAATCTCAACGGACTGGACCCGCGCGAAATCCTGCTGGCCGAACACAATCCCAAAGGCGGCTTCAGCCTGTTGAATTTCATCCAGGGTCAGACCGAACTTTGCCGCGTGCTCGTGCGCGCCACCAATTTCCCCTATCTTAAACGCTACCCGGCGCTGGTTTTGAAGAATCCGGTTGCTGAACAGCAAGGCGTGGCCGGTTACGAAATTGCGCTCAATTACAACGCCGTGGCATTTGCCCTCATGCCCCGCGCCGCGTCCGAAATTACCGGGCGCGCCAGATTTCAATTGCTTTCCGTGAACGAACCGGAGTACCGGGCGCATCCCTGCCGCAAGATCGTCGTCCAGCGCGGCAACCGGTGGGAACTGGCCCCCTATGGCCTGCGCGAACTTGAGCTGCTGACCTATTAGAAAATCGTGCCGCGGTGCCCCGGCCCCAACGCCGCCCCAATAGCCCCTGGTGTCCTCATTTGCCGCGGAGCGCGGGCTTCAGCCCGCTTCACGCCTCGAAATGCTTTGGCCGATGAATCAGCATAAATGCCGCGCTCCTCGATTCAGCCCCACCCCCCAAAAGCCGGATGACGTTCCGCACGCGGCGCGCTATGTTAGCGGTGCTATTGCGATGCGCACGCCGACTTCGAGCATGGTGTTGAGGAGCCAAGCCAACCCTCCGCCGGATGGGTGTGGCACGGCCGTTCCGCACGCGACTGCTGGCGTGCCGGTTCGCAGTGTTGCCGGCACGCAGTTCCCTGCGCCTTTTATCCGTCATTCTCCCTCGCCCGACCGCCGCTCTTCCGCCTTCACCCTCATTGAGCTGCTGGTCGTGCTGGCCGTCATCGGCATCCTGGCGGCGCTGCTGCTGCCGGCCCTGGCGCGCTCCAAAATGGCCGCCCAAAGCATCGCTTGCCGCAATAACCTGATGCAACTCCAGTTATGCTGGCACCTCTACGCGGAAGACTACAATGACGTGCTCGTGCCAAATAATTCCGTCTATGTTTTCGGCGGGGGCAGCGACGCCACGGGGGTTTCCTGGTGTCTTGATCTGGATGCCCGCACCGAAATCAACCCCTCGAACATCGTCAATGGCCTGTTGTTTCAGTACAACAATTCGCTGGGCATTTATCATTGTCCCTCAGACGACTCCACCTTGCAAACGCCGGCTGGCCAGTTGTTGCCCGAATTGCGCTGGCGCAGCTACAACATGAGCCAGTCCGTCAACGGCGAGGCCAGCTTGTTGCCGGCTCTTTTTGATTATATTCCCGCCTGGCAAATGCTCACCGATATCCGCGGACCCGCACCCAATGATCTCTTTGTGTTCATTGATGAAGACGCCGGTTCCATCGAAGATGGCCAGTTTGGCAATCCCCCCATCGGCTCCTGGGACGACGGCGTGTGGTGGGACTTGCCAACCAACCGCCACGACCAGGGCGCCAATCTGTCCTTCGCCGACGGACACGTTGAACACTGGCGCTGGGCGGTTCCCAAAGTATTTCAATTCCTCGGCCAACCGGTCGCACCGGGAGAAGGCCCGGATTATGACCGGATTCAGAGTGGCATGAAACAATACTCGAACGATAACTAACTGACCCTTGTGCTTGCCGGCGGTATTGATTTACCGTGGGATGAATCTGGTTTGGCCGGGTGCCGGATGAATGACTAATGGCCTAAGCACGAATGACTAAATAATGACCAAGCCCGAAGGCCAAAGGGCCGGGCATGACCATTAGTGATTCGTTCATTGGGACATTCTTTCGTCATTAGGGTTTGGGAATTCGTCATTCTCCCTGTTTTCTCAGCCAGCGGCGCCGGGAGCGGCGCATCGGCCCTGTCAAAACTGAGATGCGCCCCCGGCTCTTCCCCCCCCCATTTGAAGTTTCGGTGGCGTTTCGCTTAAGGCGCTGCTATCTTGAGTAGTTGTTGCCGTGTGCGCCTTGGTAGCAAGTCATCGGTTGGGGAGGAATGCGGCTCTTCAGTCAGGCGGGCGTCGTGGGCTTGCCCGATTGAACCGGGCATGCCTTCCAAACACCTCGCTCGGCTCCCGACGCTCCCCGCTTAACCCTCGACGTGCCTTTACGCTCGTCGAGTTGCTCATCGTCGTCGCGGTCATCGCCATTTTGGCGGCGTTGTTGCTGCCCGCTATGGCGGGCGCCAGGAAAAGGGCCCAAAGCGTTGCCTGCCTCAACAACCTCAAGGAACTCGCCGATTGCTGCCAACTTTACACCGGCGACTTCGAGGATTTCCTGACCCCCAACCAAGCCGGCGGATATGTGCCTGATCCCGATTCCACCAGTGCCGACAGCATTGTGGACAACCCGGACTCCTGGTGCCCCGGCATCGCCCCGCTCGACACCACTACGACGAATGTCCAACGCGGGCTGATTTTCCAATATAACCAGTCACCGGGCATCTATCGCTGCCCGGCCGACCAATCCACCGTGGACGGCCATCCGGAACTGCCGCGCACCCGCAGTTATTGCATGGACATCAGCATCTACTGTGACGGCGCCGCAAGCACCTATTATCGTTATTCCGACATCAAAGGGCCCGATCCGGCTTCCTTGTTTGTGCTGATTGACACCCATGAGGAGGACATTTGGGACGGCACCTTCGGCATCTTCCCGCCGGACAGCTACTGGAGCGACTATTGGCTCGACTGGCCGGCCGACCGGCACCTGCAAGGGGCGAATTTGTCTTTCGCCGACGGCCACGTCGAACATTGGCGATGGAAGGCCCCGAAACATTTTGCCGGGCAATGGTGGCCTGCGGAGTCCAACGACGATCTCGACGACCTTCACCGCCTCGAACAATGCGTCAAGCCCGGCGTGGAATGGTAGGTATTGTACTGTGGCCGCCCCGGCGGCCTCGCCCATCCCAAACGGTTCGCTTGAGGCTTGGCTCCGGGCCGGCGAAGCTTACACTGGGCGCACGTGATCCTCGAAAATCCAAAAACCGCGGCCGCGCAAATAAGGAAACTCTCCCGGCTGCGCCCGGCGCTGGCCATGGTACTGGGCAGCGGGTTCCAGCACGCCGTCTCTGCGCTGCAGGTAAACCAAAAAATTTCCTTCACTCGCCTGCCCGGTTTTCCGATACCCGGGGTGAGCGGCCACGCCGGCGACTTGTACCTGGGTCATCTGGGTGGCACGCCGGTTTTGATTTTAAGCGGGCGCGCGCACTTCTATGAAGGCCATTCGCTGGAGCGTGTGACTTTCGCAGTGCGCGCGCTCGCAGAGTTTGGCATCCGCGATTTGCTGCTCACCAATGCGGCCGGCGGCATTAATCGAAAATTTCGGGTCGGCGATTTCATGGTGCTGGCCGACCACATCAATTTCATGGGCGCCAATCCGCTGCGAAATAGTGGCGGTGACGCCGCGTCGTTTTCGGCAGGCAAGGCGTCGCCGCTGCCTCAGTTCGTGGACCTCACGCAAACCTACGACCGGCGGCTGATCCGGCTGTTGGGGCAGGCGGCGCGCCGGTGCAAACTGAATCTGCGTTCCGGCGTCTATCTGGCGGTCAGCGGGCCGAGCTACGAAACACCGGCGGAAATTCGCGCCTTCGCCCGGCTGGGGGCCGACGCAGTGGGCATGAGCACCGTGCCGGAGGCGGTGGTGGCGCGGCAATGCGGCTTGAACGTGGCGGCGATTTCATGCATCACCAACCTGGCCGCCGGGCGCGGCCCGGCACAACTGTCTCATAAGGAAGTGCTTGAGACGGCCCAACGGGTCAAGGGTTTGGCAGTTCAATTGCTGGCAAATTTCGCAAAACTTTATGGCGGCAGACAAATTTAAGTTGGTTCAGGCGGCAGCCAAGGCGCGCGCCGGAGCCTTCGCGCCTTATTCCAGGTTCAAGGTCGGCGCGGCGCTGCTGGCACAATCCGGCGCCATTATCGGCGGCGCCAACGTTGAAAGCGCCAGTTACGGCCTCACCTGCTGTGCCGAACGCGTGGCGCTGTTCCATGCTTTGACGAGCGGGCAAAGAGATTTTGTCGCCATCGCGGTGGTGGCACGGTGTCACGGAGGGCCCATGCCCTGTGGCGCATGCCGGCAGTTGCTGGCCGAATATGCGCCCCACGCCAGGGTGCTGGTGGCCGACAGCCGCGCCTTGCATCGCATCAAGGAGTTCAGCGTAAAGGACTTGCTGCCGTCTGCCTTCGTGACTGTTCCTTGAAATTTCCCGGAAGCCATGTAGGCTTTCCTGTTTTCGCGGTTTCGCGGTGTTGATGAAGCCTGAAGTGGTATTTGGATTGGAGAGCGCAGCGTGGCCGGCCTTGCTGGCCAGCGCTGCCGGCTTGGTCTTGCGCGCCAACCCGGCGGCAGCCTCTCAATTTGGCGCGCCGCTGGCCGGCGAAGCGCCCCAACTCTCTGCCATCTGGTCCCCGGATAACAGCGGCACACCGGCGGACTTCCTCGCGCGCTGGGAGCAGTCTCCCACCCCGCTGACGCAACTTAAATTTCGCCTGGCCAATGGCGCCACCACCAGCTTTTCGGTGGCCGTCTGCCTGTTCCACCGCGACGCAGCCAAATGGTTCGTCCTGCAATTGCTGCCGGCGGCTTATGCGGCGCCGGCCGGAACGCCCGACGTGGCCGGCGCGGTGCTCAAGCAGAAACTGGATTGCGCCTTGCAACTGGCACGCACGGTCTCCCTGGATTTCAACAACGCGCTGACCAGCATTCTGGGCCACACGTCCCTGCTGCTGGGCAAGGCCGAAGACGGCCATCCCTGGCGGCATTCGCTGATGGAAGTGGAAAAATCCGCGGCGCGGGCGGCGGAAATCGCCAACGAACTGCAAACCTTCAGCCGGCAGGAGAAGGAGTCGCATCACTCCCCGCCCGGCAACTTGAACTTGGTGGCCAGCCGGTGTGTGGACTTCTTCCGCAATGCCCACGGCGCAAAAGTGACTTGGCGCTTGCAATTGGAAAAGGGATTGTTTGCCGCGCGCTTTGACGAGGCCAAAATCCAGCAAGCCATCACCAAGATTATCGAGAACGCCATCGAGGCGGCGGGCCTGGAGGGACGCGGCCAGCTCGCCGTTCAGACGCGCAACGTGGAGTTGACCGAGCCGACACAGGATTGCAACGTGCGCCTGGCCGCCGGCGCCTATGTCTGCGTCGAAATCACCGACAACGGCCCGGGCATCGAACCGGACATCCTGCCGCGCGTGTTCGAACCGTTTTTCACCACCAAGCGCGGAAATCATCGCGGCCTGGGGCTGGCGCTGGTTTACGGCATCGTGACCAATCACGGCGGCGGTGTGGCCATTTCCAGCCAGACGGGCAGAGGCGTCTCGGCGCGGCTGTACTTGCCGGCCGAAAAGCATCTCATTCGTGAAGACGCCGCCATGGCCGGCGATTTGCGCGGCACCGAGACCATCCTGGTGGTGGACGACGAGGCCCTGGTACTGAACATGGCCGAGACCATTCTCACCGACTTCGGCTACAAGGTTTTGACCGCGAGCGGCGCGCAAAAGGCGCTCGCTATTTTGTCGCGTGACGACACCCCCGTGGACCTGCTCTTCACCGACCTCGTCATGCCCGGCATGGGCGGGCGGGAACTCATCGAACGCGCGCGGCAACTGGTGCCCGGATTACCCATCCTGTGCGCCAGCGGTTATGTCATGCCGGCCGACAAACAGATGGACACCGCCTACCTGCAAAAGCCCTTTACCGCCGCCAGTTTGCTGGCCAAAGTCAAACAAACAATTGCTCATAAACAACTGTTGACGAAAACTTGAAATTGTTGTTTAATCACCCTTATGCAAATTGAAAGCTTGAAAGTGTTTTGCGACCTGGCGGAAACCGGCAGTTTCACCAAGGCCGCCCAAATCAACGAAGTCACGCAATCTGCCGTGAGCCAGCAAATCAGCTCCCTCGAACGGCAGTTCAAGTCGCTGCTCATTGAACGAAGCAAGAAAAAATTCCGGCTCACGCGAGAAGGGCAGACGCTCTACGACTACAGCAAACAAATCATCCAGACTTATGAGTCGCTCCACAGCAAGCTGCAGGAGCTCAAAGACATCATCTCCGGCACCATTCGCGTGGCCACCATTTACAGCATCGGCCTCCACGATTTGCCGCCGTATATCAAAAGATTCCTCCGCACCTATCCCACCGTCAACGTCCACGTGGAGTATCGCCGCGCCAACCAGGTGTACGAGGATGTCTTCAGCAACGTCGTGGATTTGGGCCTGGTCGCCTATCCCTCCAAAGACGCCAAGCTCGAAATTGTCGCCCTGCGCAAGGACCCGCTCGTTCTCATCTGCCATCCCCAGCATCCCTTTGCCAAGCAGAAATCCATCCGGCTCAAGGCCCTCACCGGTCAGAAGATCATCGGCTTCGAACCGGACATTCCCACGCGCAAGGCGCTCGACAAGATCTTGAAGGAGCACGGCGTTGACCCGCGGCACGCCATGGAATTCGACAACATCGAAACCGTGAAACGCGCGGTGGAAATTGACGCCGGTGTTTCCATCGTGCCGGCCGGCACCGTGACCCAGGAAGTGTCCAAGCAAACCCTGGCCGCCGTGCAGGTGGAGGACGGCTCCTATTACCGCCCCATCGCCGCCATTTACAAAAAGAACAAAGTCCTCTCGCCGGCCATGAAACAGTTCCTCACGCTGCTCAAGGACGGCAAAGAGGCCTGATGCCAGGAAGTGGCCGCCGGGCAACCAGACGGACGCCCATTCGGATTCGCCGCCGCGGGCCTCAGTTCGCGGCGGCTGGCTATTTCAGGTTCCGGGGATTCAGCGGCTCCAGGTCCTTGGGCACAAACAAACCGTCCTGGCGAATCAATTCGCCGTCGAACCACACTTCGCCGCCGCCCCAATCCGGGCGCTGGATCAGCACCATGTCCCAATGCACCGCCGAGCGGTTGCCGTTGTCGCACTCCTCGTAGGCCTGCCCGGGTGTAAAGTGCAATGAGCCGGCAATCTTTTCATCAAACAAAATGTCGCACATCGGACTGAGTATGTACGGGTTGAACCCCAGCGAAAACTCGCCCACGTAACGCGCCCCGGCGTCCGTGTCCAGGATTTCATTCAGCCGTTTCGGCTGGTTGGCCGTGGCCCCCATGATTTTGCCGTCCCGGAACTCCAGCCGCACGTTTTCAAACTTCGTCCCCGCATAAAGGGTCGGGGTATTGAATTGAATGACCCCGTTCACCGACTTCTTCACCGGGCAGGAAAAGACCTCGCCGTCGGGAATGTTCCGGTCGCCCCGGCACATCTGGGCCCCAATGCCCTTGATGCTAAACGTCAAATCCGTCCCCGGCGCTTTCAGATGCACGCGGTCCGCCCGTTTCATCCGTCTCTCCAGCGGAATCATCGCCCGCGCCATCTTCGCGTAATCCATCGTGCAGACGTTGAAATACAGGTCCTCGAACGCCTCGGTGCTCATGCCCGCCGCCTGCGCCATGCTCGGCGTGGGCCAGCGCAGCACGCACCACCGCGTCCGGTTCACCCGCCAGTCCATCACCGGCCGGTTTATCTTCGAATATAATTGCATCCGCTCGGCCGGCACATCCGCGTTCTCGCTCACATTGGCGCTGCCCCGCACCGCGATATACGCCTGCACCTTCTTCATGCGAAACAGTTCCAAATCGCGGATGAGCGCGGCCTGCGTTTCATCCGTTTTGAGCAACAGCTCGCGCGCAACCCGCGGATGGCGGACCTCCACCAGCGGCACGCCCCCGGCCTCCCGCACGGCCCGCATGAGGGTGATGGTGAATTCGTCCGGCACGTCAATCATGTCCAGCAACGCCCGGTCGCCCTTTTTGATGCGGGTGGAATAATTCACCAGCAGCCCGGCCAGTTTTCTGTAACGTGGATCAGTCATAAATCGGCCCACAGGTTAATTCGGAATTTTGCCTTGTCGAGCCGCAGCTTCAACGCCACGGTGCCAAGGGCGCTTCCGCGCACTGCCCCCGGCGCGCGGCCTTCAGGCCTTGTCATTACCCGCATCTTTTTTGGCCTTGCTTCATAATATCTAATCTGTAAGGAATTGAAGTTGTCCGCGTTATGACAATCGCTGTGGCGGATCGGTTCCTCGGCCCGATAGCGATCATGACCTCAAACTTGTTAGCGCCCACCCAGTGGGCGCAATTGGAGTTTGCGCTGGCCGAACTGGGCTCGCCGCCGCCGGGCAGCCAATGGATTTACCTGGCGGATCGGGAGGCGGATTTTTACGAACCGATCCAGCGTTGTGGGCAGCAGGGGGTGGATTTCATCATTCGGGGCTATCACGATCACAAACTGGCCGGGGCCGATGAACATTTGTCGGCAGCGTTGGCGCAAGCGCCGGTGGAAGGGGTGATGACGGTCTCGGTGCGCGGGCGGCAGGGGGAGGCGGCCCGGGAAGCGGTGGTGAGTTTGCGTCATTGCCGCGTAACCTGGCAGGGGCGCTGGCGGCCGCAGGGAATGCAGGCGGACGTGGCAATCAACGTGGTGGAAGCGCGCGAAATGGAGCCGCCCCAAGGGGTGGAGGCGCTGCACTGGATCTTGCTGACCTCGTTGCCGTGCGAGCGGTTGGTGGAGCTCCAACGAATCGTGGCGCGCTACGCGATGCGGTGGTGGATTGAGCAATACCACAAGGCCCTCAAGAGTGGCGCCGGCATCGAGGAGAGTCAGTTGGAGAAGGGTTTTCGGATCGAGAACCTGCTGGCGGTCTTGGCGGTCTTGGCGGTGCGGCTGGTCAACACGCAATGGCTGGCGCGCAACCGGCCCGACGAACCGGTGGAAGCCGAAAGCTTTGGCGCCAGTGCGTTGGAGCTACTGAGTGCGAAGTATGAAATGCCCAAAGGCGGCTGGACCAACCGGAGTGTGCTGATTGCGGTCGCCCGCCTCGGCGGGTTTTTGGCCCGCAAACATGACGGCCTGCCGGGCTGGCAAACGATCTGGCGCGGCTGGAGCAAACTGATGTGTATGTGCGAAGGTTTAGAAATCCTTAAAGAAAAGGCAAAAAGATGTGGGTAATGACAAGGCCTGAAAGGCCGCGCTCCGGGGGAGTTGGTGAGCTGCGCCCGCGCCAGGTCGGCGGGCAGTAATTGCTGGCGAGGTCCTGCGGCGGCAGCTACACTGGGCCCGGAGATGAACACGATTTTCGTGACCGGCGCCGCCGGATTCATTGGCAGTAATCTCGTGGACCGGTTGCTGCGCGAGGGCAAAAACGTCGTCGGCTGGGACAATTTTTCCACCGGCCAGCGCGAATTTCTCAAATCGGCGCTGGACCACCCGAAATTTAAACTCGTCGAGGGGGATTGCCTCGACCTGTCCGCGTTGATCCGTGCCATGGCCGATTGCGATTTTGTCTTTCATCTGGCCGCCAATGCGGACGTGCGCTACGGCCTGGATCATCCGCACAAGGATTTCCAACAGAACGCCGTGGCCACCTTCAACGTGCTCGAAGCCATGCGCGACAACGGCATCAAGGGCATCGCGTTCAGTTCCACCGGCAGCGTCTATGGCGAAGCGGAGATCATTCCCACGCCCGAAAATCACCCGTTCCCGGTGCAGACCTCCCTTTACGCGGCGTCCAAACTGGCATGCGAGGGCTTCATCCATGCTTATTGTGAAGGCTACGGCTTTGAAGGCTACGTTTTCCGGTTCGTTTCCATTCTCGGCGAACGCTACACCCACGGGCACGTGCTGGATTTTTACAAGCAACTCCGCGCGCATCCCGGCCAGTTGCATGTCCTCGGTGATGGCACGCAGCGAAAGTCCTATCTCTACGTGGGCGATTGTCTGGAAGCCATGCTGCACGTCATCGGGCTCGGCACGGCGAAGCAGGCCAGACACCACGTTGAATGTTATAACCTCGGCACGGAGGAGTTTGTGCAGGTCAACAATTCCATCCGGTTCATTGCCGCGGCGCTGGGACTGAAGCCGAAGCTGGAGTATTCCGGCGGCAACAAGGGCTGGGTGGGCGACAACCCGTTCATTTTCCTCGACACGAAAAAGGTGCGCGCCACCGGTTGGAAAACCACGGTCACGATTGAGCAAGGGATTATCCGCACGCTCAAGTGGCTGCAAGCCAATCCGTGGGTGCTGGAACGCCGGTGAAATGACTAAACCCTAATGACGAATGTCTAAAGAAGCCCGAACCACGAATGACGAATCGAAGCCCGGCGTCCGCTCCGCATTATTCGTGCTTGGTCATTCGGATTTCCTTGGTCATTCGTCATTAAGGCTTGGTCATTGGCCTGTGGGGGCCTGTTCGCACAGATGAAAATCACCGTCCTCGGCCTTTGGCATCTCGGCTGCGTGTCCGCCGCGTGTTGCGCGAAACATTTCGAGGTGATCGGGCTCGATTTCGACCAAGCCAATGTCGCCAGACTCAACCAGGGAAAAGCGCCGTTGTTTGAGCCTGGTCTGGATGAACTCATTGCCGCCGGCATTGCGTCAAAAAGACTTTCGTTCACGACCCATGCAAAAGCGGCTTGTGCCGCCGCCGACGTGCTTTGGCTCACGTACGACACGCCCGTCAATGAAAACGACGAATCGGACGCGGAATTCGTCCTGGCCAACTTGCGCCGCGCGTTGCGGCATTTGCCGAAGGGTGCGCTGGTTTTGATTTCATCGCAGTTGGTGGTCGGCACCTGCGCAAAATTGGAAAAGGAGTTCCCGCAGTTTCATTTTGCGTGCTCGCCGGAAAATCTCCGGCTGGGCAAGGCGATCGAAGCCTTTGCCAAGGCCGGGCGTGCCATCGTGGGCATCCGCAACGATGCTGGGAAGCCGTTGCTCGAAAAATTGTTTGCGCCCTTCACGCCGCAAATCTTGTTCATGCGCACCGAGTCGGCGGAAATGGTCAAGCACGCGCTGAATTCGTTTCTGGCGCTGTCCATCACGTTTATCAACGAGATCGCGCGCCTGTGCGAGCACGTGGGCGCCGATGCCAGGGAGGTGGCCGCCGGGCTCAAAAGCGAGCCGCGCATCGGGCCCAAGGCATATCTCGGTCCGGGCGGACCGTTTGCGGGCGGCACCCTGGCACGCGACGTCGTGACCCTGACCCGGCTGGCGGAGGCCAAGGGTGAAAAAATCTCCGTGATTCCGGCCATCAAACAGAGCAACGATTTGCACCGCGGCTGGGCTTTCCGGCGCCTGCAGGCGCGCCTCGGCGAATTGCGCGGGAAAACTATTGCCGTGTTGGGCCTGACGTACACGCCCAACACCGACACGTTGCGCCGCAGCGCAGCCATTGAGCTGTGTCAGAAGCTGCTCGAGGCCGGCGCGAAGGTGACGGCCTTCGATCCGGCGGTAAAAGCCTTGCCAAAAGAACTGAGCGCCGTTTCCCTGGCGCCGGATATGGGCGGCGCATTGATGGGAGCCGACGCGGCCGTCGTTTGCACCGAATGGCCGCAATTTCGCCAGGCGGAGTGGCAGAAAAATGTGCCCTCAATGCGCGCGAAAATTTTCGTGGACGCGAACCGTTTTTTGGAAAAGGAATTGAAAAGCATTGCCGGCATCGAACATCTTTCCGTTGGACGCGCCCCATGAAACTCAAGCACGTTAACGCCCTCATCACCGGCGGGAGCCAGGGCCTCGGCAAAGTCATCGCCGAATTTTTCCTGCGCGAAGGCGCGGGCATTGTCATCTGCGCCCGGGGCGGGAAGGAATTGCTGGCGGCGCGCGACGAGCTGGCAGGCAAATTCCCGACGCAAAAAATTCTGGCGAAAACGTGCGATGTCGCGAACGAAAAGCAGGTCAATGACCTCGTTGCCTTCGCCGTGCGCGAGCTGGGTTCGCTGCAAGCGCTGGTTTTGAACGCCGGTGTTTATGGCCCCATGGGGCCGACGGAAACTGTTTCGCTCGACGAATGGCGGCGCGCGCTGGACATCAATCTTTACGGAGTGCTGCTGCCCTGCCGGGCGGTGATTCCCCATTTCAAGCATGCCGGGCGCGGCAAAATTGTTGTGTTAAGCGGCGGCGGCGCTACCAATCCGCTGCCCAATATCAGTTCCTACGCCGCCTCCAAGGCCGCCGTCGTGCGCTTGATGGAAACGCTGGCGGAGGAATTGAAGCCGTTTCACGTGGACGTGAACGCGATTGCGCCGGGCGCGCTGAAGACCCGCTTTGTGGAGCAGGTGCTCGCCGCCGGGCCGGAAAAAGTGGGCGCGGAATTTTTTGCGAAAAACAAGAAGTGGTCCGAGACGGGCGCCGTGCCGCTCGAATTGGGCGCGCGCACTGCTGTCTATCTGGCCAGCGCGCAGAGCGACGGCGTCACCGGCAAGCTCATCAGCGCCCAATGGGATCCCTGGGAACGGCTCCACGAATTCAAGGCCGATTTAAACAGTGATATTTACACCCTGCGCCGCATCGTGCCCAAGGACCGCGGCAAAACGTGGGGCGACAAATGAAAAGCGACTGGAGTAAAGGAATATTGGGGCAGTGGAGTGATGGGATTCTTCCAGTACTCCAGCGCTCCAACACTCCATCACTCCGGATCTCATGAACTACGTCATCGTCGGTTGTGGATTGATCGGAAAAAAGCGGCTGGCGGGCCTGCCCGCCGGCTCAAAACTCGTCGTGGCCTGTGATACCAATCAGTCGCGCGCCGAAGAATTGGTTAAACTGGCTCAGACCGGCCGCGCGGTGGGCAATTTCCAGGAGGCGGTTGCCGCTCCGGAAGCCGACGCGGTGATCGTAGCCACCATCAACGCCGCCCTCGCAGAGGTGTCCGCCGCCGCCATTCGCGCGGGCAGGCACGTGCTTGTCGAAAAACCGGCGGGCATATCCGTAAAACAAATTGACGGCTTGATCGCGCTGGCGCAAAAACACGGCGTCTGCGTGCGCGTGGGATTCAACCACCGTTACCATCCGGCGTTTCGCAAGGCGCGGGAGATTTTTGAATCCGGCGTGATGGGCGACCTGATGTTCATCCGCGGCCGCTACGGCCACGGCGGGCGCATCGGTTACGACAAGGAATGGCGTGCGAATCCAAAGCTGTCTGGCGGCGGCGAATTGATTGACCAGGGCATCCATCTGATTGATTTGGCCGGATGGTTTTTGGGCGACTTCAAAAAAATTGACGGTCACGCCACGACCTATTTCTGGGACATGCCGGTGGACGACAACGCTTTTCTGAGCTTGCGCACGGCAAGCGGCCAGACGGCGTGGCTGCAAGTCAGTTGCACGGAATGGAAGAATCTTTTTTCATTCGAGATTTATGGCCGTCATACCAAGCTGCACGTTGAAGGCCTCGGCGGCAGTTACGGCGTCGAAAAACTCTCCCATTACCAGATGAAACCGGAAATGGGGATCCCGGACACCAAGGTCTATGAATTTCCCGGTCCGGACGAGTCGTGGCGGATCGAGATGTCGGAATTTGAGAAAGACATCGCGAAAGCGGAAAGCGGGAAAGCGGGAAAGCGGAAACCGTTTACGCCGGATGCAGGCCTGCGCGAAGCCCGAGCGGCATTGGATGTGGTGGAGAAGATTTACAAAAAGGCCGAACCATCAATACCTTGAATTGCGTTGTCCGACTGAAGGTCCTCACAAGCCAAGGTCGGCGTAAAGTTCCTTCTTGGTGCGAAAGTGTTTCACGCCTTTGCCCGTCTTGCTGGCGTTGAGCGTGCGCGCGGTCAAGCAAGGCAATTCGTTTTGGGGCGCAAATTGTCCTCCATCCGCGCCCCGCGTGAATTTTTCCGCTTTCCCGCTTCCCGTTTTTCGTTTTTCATGGGCCGCGATGATTATCGCGCGCTCCCCTCTTCGCGTCACACTCGGCGGCGGCGGCACGGATTTGCCGTCGTATTACGAAAAATTCGGCGGCTTCCTCATCGCCGCGGCCATTGACAAATACGTCTATATCACGCTGCACGACACCTTCGTGCCGGATTTGATCGTAAAGTATTCGGAACTCGAGCGGGTGCCGGACGCGGCGCAACTGAAGCATCCCATCATCCGCGAGGCGTTTGCGCTGGCGGGCGTGGATGGCCATTCGATGGAACTCACGTCCATGGCTGACATTCCCGCCGGCACCGGTCTGGGTTCGTCCGGCAGTTTCACGACGGCGCTGCTCAAAGCGCTGCACGCCCACAAAAAGAACCTGGTCCATCCGGCCGAACTCGCCGCCCAGGCGTGCGAAGTCGAACTGGGCCGCCTGAAGGAGCCGATTGGCAAACAGGACCAATACATTGCGGCCTACGGCGGGGTTACCTGCTTCAAGTTTTGCGAGAACGGCAGTGTCGAGGCTTGGCCGCTGAAATTGACCGCCGAGTCCCGCGATAATCTCGAGGACAACCTGCTGCTCTTTTTTACCGGCTACGCGCGCTCGGCCTCCGCGATTTTGAAGGAACAGGACCAGAAATCGAGGCAGGACGACAAGGCCATGATGGAAAACCTGCACCTGGTCAAGGATCTCGGCCGGCAAAGCCAGCGCGCCCTGGAGGCCGGCAATTTGCGCGAATTCGCGCGGCTCATGGACGTGCATTGGCAGCGTAAAAAGCAACGCAGCGGCGGCATGAGCAATCCCAAAATCAACGAATGGTATGACTTGGCGATGGCCAACGGCGCGCTGGGCGGCAAGCTCATCGGCGCCGGCGGCGGCGGCTTTCTCATGTTTTACGCCGATGACCGGGCTCGGCTCCGCCACGCCATGCGCCAGGCCGGCCTCAGCGAAGTCCGTTTCCGCTTCGACTTTGAGGGAACCAAGCTGGTGATCTCGTGAACCGCTGCCTCTCCGTCAATGAACCGGTCGCCGCTTCATAGGCATCCAGAATACCACGGGTGCCCGAACGCTGTTCCCTCTCCGCTCCCATCGGATGGGAGGGGAGAGGGTCAGGGTGAGGTGAGGGTTCCCTTGCCTTCCCATGACTGAACTTTTGAACATACCCGTTGCAATATTGGCCGGCGGACTTGCCACGCGCCTGCGTCCCATCACCGAGAAAATTCCCAAGTCCCTCGTGCCCGTGGCCGGCCGGCCGTTCCTGGCGCACCAACTCGAACTCCTTCGTTCCCGCGGCATCCGGCGCGCCGTTTTGTGCATCGGCTACCTCGGCCAAATGATCCAGCGTGAGTTTGGCGACGGACATTCGTTGGGCCTTCAGCTCGACTATTCGCTCGACGGCCCCAAATTGCTCGGCACCGGCGGCGCCCTCAAACGCGCGCTGCCGCTGCTCGGCGGGGAATTTTTTGTGCTCTACGGAGATTCGTACCTTCCCACCGACTATGCGCCCATCGCGAAATTTTTCCGCCGCAGCGGCAAGCTGGGCCTGATGACGGTTTACCGCAACGAAGGCAAATTCGATACCAGCAACGTCGTCTTCCGGGACGGCGAAATTGTCGTCTATGACAAAAAGAACCGCCTGCCGGAGATGCGGCACATTGATTACGGGTTGAGTTTGTTCCGGGCGGCGGCCTTTGATTCCTTTCCGGCCGGCCGGCCGTTCGATTTGGCGGAACTCATGGCCCGCCTCGTCCACGAACAGCAACTGGCTGGCTACCAAGTGCGCGAGCGCTTTTACGAAATCGGCTCGCCCGCCGGATTGAGTGAACTTGAGAACCTGCTCAATGCCGGTACGCGGCGGAATGACTAATTCCTAAACCCTAATGACTAATGAATTCCAAAATGACGAAGCCCGAAACCTCTCCGCAGGCATTGGGGATTCGGTCTTCGTCATTATTTAGTCATTAGGGCTTAGTCATTAGGAATTTACATTTGGGGTTTCATTTCTCACACGGTTGTGTTTCCCTATTGACCATAGGCAAATATTGACCATAGGCAAATTATGAGTTTTGCGAAACAATTCCTCGCCGAGGCGCAACAAGTCATTGCTGGCTTTGATGCCGACGCTATCGAGAAATGCGCCGACGAACTGGCCCGCGTGCGCGAACGCGGCGGACGGTTGTTCATTCTCGGTGTCGGCGGCAGCGCGGCCAACGCCAGCCACGCCGTAAACGACTTCCGCAAGATCTGCGGCTTCGAGGCCTACGCGCCCACGGACAACGTCTCCGAATTGACCGCCCGTACCAACGATGACGGCTGGGCCACGATTTTCGCCGAGTGGCTCAAAGGCTCGCGCCTCAATGCCAGGGATGGATTGCTGATTTTTTCCGTCGGCGGCGGCAATCTCGAGAAAAACGTCAGCCCGAATCTGGTGAGCGCCATTCAGCTTGCCAAAATGGCCGGCGCCACGGTCGTGGGCATCGTCGGTCGCGACGGCGGTTACACCGCCAAAGAGGCCACCGCGTGCGTCATCGTGCCCACGGTCAATGCCACGCATGTCACCCCGCACAGCGAAGCGTTTCAAGCCGTAATCTGGCATCTGCTCGTGTCGCATCCCAAGCTCAAGGTGGCCCAAACCAAATGGGAATCCACCAAATGACGCCGCTTCGCGGAATGACGGGTGAAGACCGAAGCCCGAAAACTGTGGCAGGAAGCCAAGGAATTGCACCTCATCTTCGCCGCCATCTGGAGAAAATCATGAAACCACGTGGAGAAAATCATGAAACCACACTATTCCCACTCGTCATTCGTGCTTCGTCATTCTCTAGTCATTAGTCATTAGGAATTAGTCATTCCCGCGCACACCATGCCCCCCCAAAATCCGCCACAAACCCTCGCGCGCGCGCGCGCCGTCTTCCTCGACCGCGACGGCGTGATCAACCGCGCCTTGGAGCGCGCGAGCAAGCCGTATCCGCCACGGACCCTGGCTGAATTTGAAATCCTCCCCGAAGTCCCCGCCGCATGCGCCAGGCTCAAGGCCGCCGGGTTCCTGCTGGTCGTGGTGACCAACCAGCCGGACGTTGGACGCGGCACGATCAAACAGGAATTGGTCGAAACGATCCATGATGAAATGCACCGGCGTCTGCCGATTGACCGCGTGGAAGTCTGTTATCATCCCGGCCAGGGACTTTCCCAGTGCGACTGCCGCAAGCCGAAGCCCGGCATGTTGCGGCGCGCGGCGCAGGCGCTGGGCGTTGCCTTGGAGCAAAGCTGGATGGTCGGCGATCGCTGGCGCGACGTTGATTGCGGCCGCGCCGCCGGCTGCCGCACCATCTTCATTGACCGCGGCTACGCGGAGGAGTTGAGGCAAAAACCTGATTTTTCGGCTGGTAATCTGGCCGAAGCGGCGGACATTATTATCCGCGAAATAAACTATCACTTTAAACCATGAGCACGTTGAAGGATCTGAAGGTAAAAATCTTTGCCGATGGCGCGGACAAGCAGGGCATGCTGGCGCTGAACGCCAATCCGCTCATCCAGGGCATGACCACCAATCCCACCCTCATGCGCAAAGCCGGTTTGACGGACTTCGAGGCTTTTGCCCGCGACATCCTGCAGAGCATCACCGTCAAGCCGATTTCCTTGGAGGTTTTTTCCGACGAATTTCCAGAAATGAAGCGGCAGGCCCTGAAAATCAACGGCTGGGCGAAGAACGTTTACGTCAAAATCCCCATCACCAACACTCGCGGTGAATCGTCGCTGGCGCTCGTGCGTGAACTGGCCCGGGAAGGCGTCAAGGTCAACGTCACCGCCATCCTCACCCAGGAGCAGGTCAGTGGCGTGGCGATGGCCCTCAATCCTGCTGTGCCCGCCGTGGTATCGGTCTTCGCCGGCCGCATCGCCGACACCGGCGTGGACCCCGTTCCCCACCTGCGCCAGGCCAAAAAAACGCTGGCCGGATTGCCTCAAGCCGAATTGCTCTGGGCCAGCGTCCGCGAAGTGCTGAATATCTTTCAGGCCGACGCCTGCGGTTGCCACATCGTCACTGTGCCGCACGACATCCTGAACAAGGCGCTCAAACTCGCCGGCCTCGGTTTGTCGGACATGTCGCTCGACACGGTGAAAATGTTCGCCGGCGACGCAAAAGCAGCAGGATTCTCGCTGTAGGTGGCCGGTTGGGCGCAACCGACTGCGTTGAGCGGTGCAACGGCCCACGCGCCGCGCTTCGGACCGAGGCAAAAATTTGAACGCAACCAAACTGAAATTTGCCTGTTCATTAGTTAAGGGCATGGAAATTTTGGTAGTGTCCCGATCTGTTTTTGGGAGCGCGGGTCTGCGACCCGCAGCGGCTTGGATTGTATGGGGATGTGCTGCGGCTCATAGGGCCGCGCTCCTGAATTTAGGACACTACCGAAATTTTTATTGGCCGCAGCCGCCGGTTTTCGGTTATCATGGCGGTCAGTTTTTAATGGCCACCTGGCAATGATTGAAGTTTCGAATTTAACCAAACGCTACGCGGGACGCACCGCCGTGGCGGACATATCGTTTACGGTGGCCCGCGGCGAAATTGTCGGCTTGCTGGGTCCCAACGGCGCGGGCAAGAGCACCACCATGCGGATTCTGGCGTGCTTCCTGCCGGCGACCAGTGGCACGGCGCGCGTGGCGGGTTATGACGTATTTCACCAGTCGGAGGAAGTCCGCCGGCGCATCGGTTACATGCCCGAGAACAACCCGCTGTATCCCGAAATGCGGGTGCGGGAATACCTGAAATTCCGCGCGCGGCTCAAGGGCCTGGGCTGGCGGCGTTCGCGTGAGCGCGTCAGTACGGTGATGGAGCAATGCGGCCTGACGGACGTGAGCCGCCGGATCATCGGCCAGCTTTCCAAAGGCTACCGCCAGCGCGTGGGCCTGGCGGACGCGCTGGTGCACGAGCCGGAACTCATCATTTTGGACGAGCCGACCATCGGCCTGGACCCGCACCAGAACCGGGCGGTGCGACAGTTGATTAAAAGTCTGGCCGGCCAGCACACCGTGTTGATTTCCACCCACATTCTGCCTGAAGCCGAAATGACCTGCCATCGGATGCTGATCATGTATGACGGCAAGGTGCTGGCCGCCGACACGCCCGACAATTTGCAGCGGCGCATGGCTGGCAACAGCCAGATCATCGCCGAAATCGCCGCCCCCGCGGACGAACTTCGCGCGGCCTGGTCGCAAATGCCGGGCATTGAACAATTCGACGTATCACCCGCCGAGGGTGATTTTCAGCGGTGTGCGTTGACGCCGCGCGACGGTTGCGATTTGCGCCCGGCGGTGTTTGCGCTGGCTCATGAGCGCGGCTGGGTGCTGCGCGAATTGACCCGCCACCGCCATTCCCTCGAGGACATCTACGTGCAGATCACCAAACCGAGCGAGGAGGAGGAAGGATGAGGAAGAAGGCCCGATGAAACTCTTTCTCACTCTGCTGCGGCGGGAACTGGCCGGCTATTTTTGTTCCGTAACGGGCTATGTCATCATCGCGGCGGCGACGTTCTTGAACGGGTTGGCGTTGGTGGTGCTCATGTTTACCCTCGGCAGCGATGCTTCGCCCATGCCGGTGACGGAGATGTTTTACCAGACCCACTTTTTCTGGCTCATTATGCTGCTGGCGGCCCCGGTGATCACGATGCGGCTGTTCGCGCTGGAAAAATTCACCGGCACGTTTGAGACCTTGATGACGACGCCGGTGAGCGATATCCAGGTGGTGGCGGCCAAGTTCGCGGCCGCACTGTTCTTCTACCTGGTGATGTGGCTCCCCCTGCTCGCCTGCCTGTTCATCGTGCGCCATTTCACCAATCAGACCGGACTGGACCTGGGAACCGTGTGCGGAATGTTCCTGGGAATTTTTCTGGTGGGCAGCCTGTTTCTGGCCATCGGCTGTTTTGCCTCGACCCTCACGCGCAGCCAGATGGCGGCGGCGATGATCGCCTTCGTCGCGGGGGTCACCCTGTTTTCGCTGGGCTTCTTGGCGAAGGCCATCCCGCCGGGCGCGCCGCAATGGCAGTTGCAGACCCTCGCCTACTTCAACCTGTTTGACCAACTGGATGATTTCGCCCGCGGCGTGGTGGAAACGCGCTCCGTGATCTTTTACCTCAGCGTCACCGCGCTGCTCCTGTTCCTGACCTTGCGCGCGGTGGAGAGCCGGCGTTGGAGGTAAAATGCCCGGCCCCATCCCCCAGCCTCCCAGCTTTTCCCCGCGCCGGCGGTGGAAAATCGGCCTTGAACTGCTCACGCGTACCGCCCTGGTGGTGGCGGTGGTGGTCATGGTGAACTATCTTGGCGCGCAATTCTTCCACCGCTTTTACCTTAGCTCACAAACGCGGGTCGCTTTGTCACCGCGCACCTTGAGCGTGCTGCATTCGCTCACCAACCATATCGCGGTAACGTTGTATTACAGCCCGGACGACGACGCCTTTTATCCGTTTTATTCGGACGTGACCGCCTTGCTCGATGAGTATAGCGCCGCCAATCCCTTCATTTCGGTCAAGACCGTGGACTACGTACGCGACTCCGCCGAGGCTCAGCGCATCAAGCAACAATATCATCTGGACGCAGCCACCGACAAAACCCGCATCATTTTTGACGCCGGCAATGGCATTTACAAAGCGGCCAGCGGTGACGCGCTCATACAATACACCTTGGAAGCGCAGCCTCTGAAAAGTCCAACCCAGCGGCAACTTGAGTTCGAAAAAAAGCCGGTCGCATTTCACGGGGAGGAAATGTTCACCTCCATCCTGCTGGCCTTGCAAAGAACCAATCCGTTCACGGCCTATTTTCTGCAAGGCGACGGCGAGCCGTCACTGGCCGAAAACGGAGACTATGGCTACTTGAAATTTGGCCTGGCACTCAGAGAGGATTACGTGGCCGTAACCAACCTGGAATTGCTGGGCGACCAGCCGGTCCCGGCGAATTGCGACCTGCTCATTATCGCGGGGCCCACCGACCCGTTGCCGCCTGTGAAACTTGAAAAGATTGAGCAATACCTTGGACAAGGCGGGCGGTTGCTGGCGCTCTTCGACATCCACTCTTTCCGGCAGCCGACGGGTTTGGAACCGATTCTGCAACGTTGGGGCGTCAATGTCGCGTACGATTACGTAAGGGATCCCGAGACCGTTTCCGGCCAGGATGTCATCGTACGCAAATTCAGCCAGCATTCGGTGGTCAGTGCGCTGGCACAACACGCCTTGCAAATGGATCTGCCCCGGCCCATCTTCGCGGTGGTTTGGCAGAATCCGCCGCCCAATGCGCCGCAGGTAAGCGAGCTGGCTTTCTCCAGTGCCGCTTCGACACTGGCGGGCCATCCCGCCGAACCCCCGCGCAGTTATCCACTCATCGCCGCCATCGAACAGAAGCCCGCCGCCGGCGTTGCCAGTCCCGGCGGCAACACCCGCATCATCGTCGCCGGCGATTCAATTTTTCTTAACAATCATTACATCGAGGGCGGCGAAGCCGGCGTGAACCGCGACTTCCTGAACTCCGCCGTCAACTGGCTGCTGGACCGGCCCACGCTGCTGCAAGGCATTGGACCGCGGCCGGTCACGGAATTCCGCCTGCTGATGACGCAACCCCAGCGCGTGGAGGTCCGCTGGCTCCTCCTGGCCGCGCTCCCCAGCTTGGTGCTGCTCCTTGGCGGCGTGGTCTGGCTGGTAAGAAGAAAATGACACCAGAATTTCGAATGACGAATAACGAATGGCAAATGGTGATTTGGCGCCGCTCTCGCCATTCGTCATTCGTCATTCGTCATGGTTCCGCCAATTTCCGGCGATACACATGAACTCAAAAACGACCGGCATCTGGTTCCTCATCGCCGCGGCCTTGTTCGCGTTCGTTTTCTTCTGGCACCGGCATGTCAGCGCGCCCGCGCCGGACACCCATATCTTGCCGGGGTTGCTGCCTGCCGCCGTCACCAGTGTCCAAGTCATACCCGCCGCCGCTCCGGAACTCCGCGCCGACCATACGAATAGTGACAACCAGGGCAAATGGCTCCTGACCCAGCCGGTGGTTTACCCGGCGCAATCGGCCGCCATCGGGACTCTGCTCGACTCCCTCCAGCGACTCACCTTCGCCACACGCATCAGCGCCGGCGAGCTCCGTGCGCATCCGAATGCCAGCGCGGATTACGGTTTGGACAATCCCCAGTTTTCGCTGGTCATCGTCGCTCCCGGCCAACACTGGCAGTTGCGCGTCGGTAACAAGACCGCGCCGGGCGACCAGGTCTATTTGACCGTGGGGGGCGTGGACGGCGTGTTCGTGGCCGATTCCGGCTGGCTCAACGCCATTCCGCGCGTGGCCGACGACTGGCGCGACTCCGCGATCGTGGACGCTGATACCGTGTTCGACCACGTGATCTTGACCAATAACGCCCGGGGAACCGTCATCGAGCTGGCTCGCAACCCGACGAACCATCTTTGGCGCATGTTCCGCCCGTTGTCGGCCCGCGCCGACAATGAGCGCATGACCGGGGCGCTGCAAAAACTTTACTCGGCGCGCCTCTCCCAATTCATCACCGCCGGTTCGCCCGCCGATTTGACCGCGTTCGGCTTGCAGCCGCCTGATCTCGATGTCTGGCTGGGCCGCGACACGAATTTTGCCACCGCCTTCGACGTCGGCAAAAGCCCGACCAATGACCCCACGAGCGTTTTTGTTCGGCGCGAGGGCGAAGGCTGGAATGTGGTCGCCGTCACGCCGCGGGAACCGCTATCGCCATGGCGCGCTTCGGTGAACGATTTCCGCGATCCCAACTTGATCGAATTGACGGCGCCGGTGACGGAAATCGAGGTCCGCGGCACGAATCAGGCGCAGAATTTCACCCTGCAGCGGCACGGGACCAACGACTGGGCGATCCTCGGCGAACCCTACGCCGGCGATGCGGCCAGCGTGCAGAATTTCATCACGCTTTTGGCCGGCTTGCGCGTCGCGGCAGGCACGGCGGGCTTCGTCAAGGACGTGGTCACCGAACCGGATTTGCGGGCCTACGGCTTGGCGCCGCCGACCCGCCAGATCACGCTGCGGTCCGCCGTCGGCGATACCAACGCCATCATCGCCCAACTCCAGTTCGGGGCGACCGGAACCAATGATACGACCCAGACCAATGTGGTTTACGTCCGCCGGACCGACGAGGATTGCATTTACGGCATACCGCTGGCCGATTATCTGCAAGTGCCCGAACACGGCTGGGAATTCCGCGACAAGCACATCTGGCACTTCAACGTGACCAACATCGTCTCCATCACCCTGCATGAAGACGGCAAGACGCGGCAAATTCTCCGCAACAGTGCTAATGAATGGTCGCTGGCGCCCGGCTCGCAAGGCATGATCACCAGCTCGCCGGCCTTGGAAGAAACGGCCTATCGCCTCGGCGACCTGACCGTGTTGGGTTGGGTAGGCCGGAATTTCAGCCTTGCCGATCTCGAAAGCATCGGTTGGAACACGAATAAATTGCAGATGACCGTCGAGCTCAAGGACGGCACCAGGGACACCGTGGATTTCATCCAGGAGTGGCCCCAGGGACATACAGCGTTGGCCGCGGTCACGCTGGAGGGAGAGAGATGGGTTTTCGACGTTCCTCCGGTGCTGTTTCAGTTCGTCTTGCAGTATCTCACCATTCCGGCGAACGTTCCGTGATGCCGTTCTCGTCCGGCTTCTGGCGGAAGTGTCGCGTG
>JBEKMW010000057.1:0-28276 GCA_049523455.1 Verrucomicrobiota bacterium
CCGCATATACGCCGGCGGCGAGCGCGTCCACGGCCTGGTCGAGAAATTCCTGGTTGAGCCGGCGCACGACAAATTGGGCGATACTCTCTTCCACGCCGTCGCGCCGTCGCTTCACGAATGGCTCGCGCAACACCGCCAGCTTGGCCCGCATCGTGAAAAGTTGCGTCGTGAAGAAGCCGAGCGGCGAGCCTGGCATGGCAATGGGCCGGCCATAACGCACGAGATAGCGGGCGTCGGCCCGGGAATCGGTTGCGAGCTTGCGCGATTCGAGACCGGCATCGCGGATGAATTGGGCAATCTTGGGCGAGGTTTCCAGAATGGTATTGGGGCCCAGCTCGGCGAGGAATCCATCCCGGCGCACCGACTGAATCACGCCGCCCACACGCCTGCAGGCTTCATAAACCATGACCGGAATGCCCAGGCGCTTCAGGCAGAACGCCGCGGTCAAACCGGTGATGCCTGCGCCGATGATTGCGACGGATTTCATTTCAACGACGGCGCGATTTCCGGGTGGGCCGGTTCATGCCCGCCTGAAGCCAAGATACTCCGGGAGATTCTTTTCGCACCACTCCTGGTATTCGGCCATGGTGTCGAACGAACGCCACGGCGCGTCGTCCAGCACGGGCTTATAGACCCGATTGAACCCGTATTTGATGCGCAACGCAAGCGGCCGGCTTATCTGGCGCCGGCATAGGTCGCGAAACGCCGCATCCGCCCGCTCATCATTTTGTTTCATGACGCGGGACAGTTTAGGCGATGGCGCTGCGGTGGCAAGGCCCTGTCACCCAGGGTAGCCTCGCAGGCTCGGCAACCCTGGGCTGAAAGACAGAACGCCGCTGGCGTTTGTCGGAAATTGCGGACAGAATGGACGAAAAGGACGAAAAGGACGAAAAGGACGAAACGAGGAAAGCGGGAAAGCGGGAACTCTGGTGCAGTTCGCCATATCAACGGCCAAAACAAAATCAAAACCTGGAAAGGGTTCCATCAATGGATGCGAGAGGATTCAACTCCTTCAGAGTTGATGAAATTTGGGGGACGCTGACCCGGCGTAGCCGCTGGCGCGCCAACGCCGGGCTGAAGGATACAATTCCGTTGGAATTGTGGATAGCGCGAACGGAGGCGTCAACTGAACCCATAGCTGGCGCTATGGGCTATGGTCTGCCACCACTTTGTGGCTAAATTTGCGGCACGCAAATGATCCGTGTCCATCTTGCGCGAAAAGGACGTGGTTGAGACGGGTTCGCGCTCCCCTAAATTGTTTTCGAATGTTTGCGTTCGCCGGGAGGGGCCAGTGTATTGTCGAAACACATGGCGATGTTGCGGATGAAGAGGCGGCCGGCGTCGGTTACTTCGAGGCCGGTGGCATTGCGCTTTACCAGACCGTCGGCCTCAAACGGCGCGAGCGCGGCGAGTTCGTGCGCGAAATGTTGCGTGAAGTTGATGCCGAGCTTTTGCGACAGGACGGCAAAATCGAGCGAGAGGTCGCACATCACGCGCATGATGGTTTCGCGGCGGACCTTGTCCTCGTCGCTCAGGAAATAGGCCCGGTGCCACGGGGCGCGGCCCGCGTCCACGGCCTCCCGCCATTTGGGCAGTTCCTTCTCGTTTTGCCAGTAGGCGTCGGGGATTTGGGAAATGCTCGACATGCCAAAGGCGTAGATGTCCGATCCGGCGCGGGTGCTGTAACCCTGAAAATTGCGCTGGAGCTTTTTCTCCCGCTGGGCCACCGCCAGTTCGTCGCCGGGCCTGGCGAAATGGTCCATGCCGATATAGACATATTGGCCGTTGGCCGTGAGTTTCTCGATGACGAGCTTGAGCACTTCCAGCTTGGTCTCCGGCGTGGGCAGGACTTCGCGTTCGAGGATTTTCTGGGAGGGCTTGATCCAGGGCACGTGGGCGTAGCTGAACACGGCGAGCCGGTCGGGTTTCATCGTCAACACGATGTCCAGGGTCTCGTTAAATGAATCGGGCGTCTGGAACGGCAGGCCGTAAATCAAATCCAGGTTGATGGAGTGGTAGCTGAGTTCGCGCATCCAATCCATGGCCTGCTGCGTCATTTCGCGGGGCTGGATGCGGTGAATGGCTTCCTGGACCCGCGGGTTGAAGTCCTGCACGCCCATGGAAGCGCGGTTGAAGCCGATTTCACGCAGCGCCACCAGATGGTCGCGCGTGAGCCGGCGCGGGTCCACTTCCACACTGGCCTCGATGTCCGGCGAAAAGGTGAAGTGCTGATGAATGATTTCGCCCAACCGGCGGATTTCATCGGGCTGCAGAAACGTGGGCGAGCCGCCGCCGAAATGGAGCTGGACGGCCCGGCGGTCCCGATGCAAGCGCGGAGCCATCCGGGCCACCTCGCGTCCCAGCGCTTCCACGTAGGTCATGCCCTGGGCATGATTGAGGGTGATGACGGTGGTGCAGCCGCAAAACCAGCAGAGCGTTTCGCAGAAGGGGATGTGAAAATAGATCGAGAGGTCGCGCGGCGCGCGATTGTTCTCCTCGATTTTGGCGGCAAGCTGCTCCCACGAAAGTTCGCCGGTGAATTTGGTTGCGGGCGGGTAGCTGGTATAGCGGGGCCCGGCCACGTTGTATTTCTTCACCAAATCCAGATTGACGTTCAATTGGCTCACTTAAAGCTACGCACAGCTTCCACCACTGCGGCGATGTTTTCCAGTTTTGCTTCCGGCGGCACGCCGTGGCCGAGGTTGAAAATATACCCATGACGCCCGCGCATCACCTCCAAGAGGCGGGACGTTTCGGCGGCCGCGGCTTCCGGCAGGGCGTCGCTTAACCACGACGGCGCGAGATTACCCTGGAGCGCGACCTCGTTGGGAAGGAGCCGGCGCGCATCCGCCAGGGGGAACCGCCAGTCAATGCCCAACACGCTCGCTCCGGTGCCCAGCAGGTCATCCCAGTTCCCATGTGTACCGAGGGAGAAAACGATGGCAGGCACGCCGTTGGAGGGGCGGTCGGCGGCGGTCGCTGAAGAAGCGCGACGCTCACCGAGCGCCGCTACAATTTCTTTCGTCCAGCGGCCTGAGGCTTCCTGAAAATCCATTGGCGCGAGCAAGCCGCCGTGGCTGTCGAAAATTTGCACCACGTCCGCGCCCGCTGCGATTTGCATCCGCAGATGCGCGATGACGGCTTCGGTGAGAATTTCGGCCAGCTTGAAATAGGTTTTACGGTCCTTGTGAAACAGGGTCAGCGCTCGGGTGTATTTTTCCGCGCCGCCGCCTTCGGCCATAAAGGTTGCCAGCGTCCACGGTGAACCCGCGAACCCAATCAAGGCCGTCCGGCCCGCCAGCGCGGATTTGACCAAACGCAATGCGCTGGGAACATAGGCGAGACGCCCCGGCAGCCCGGCAAGGTCCAGACGTGCGATGTCCGCCGCCGAATGCAGCGCAAAGTCCATGCGCAGGCCATGCAGTTCGTCAAAGCGATATTTTTGTCCCAAACCTTCGGCGGTGGCGAGGATGTCACTGAACAGAATCGCGGCGTCGAAGCCAAAGCGGCGGATGGGTTGGAGGGTGACTTCGGCGGCCAATTCCGGCGTTTGCGCCAGTTCGAGGAAGGAATGCTTTTCCTTGAGCGCGCGGTACTCCGGCAACGCGCGGCCGGCCTGCCGCATAAGCCAGACGGGGGGACGGTCCACCGGCCGACAGGCGCAGGCATGGAGGAGCCTGTCCCGGCTGCTCAAGGCGGAATTGGCCGGCCGGGGCGGTTCTGCGGAAGCGGCGGTCATTTGCATTTCGACGGCATTTTTAGCATACCGTGGCGGATTTGAACAGGATGTTGCACCTGAATTTTTCAGCAGCGGTGCGGATTGGCCAAGCCGGTTTGTCGGCGGGGCGGTTGATTTCAGGGCACGGGTCCCAGCCCGCTTCATGCTCCGAAGGGCGTCGGCAGATGAAGCGGCGTGAACGCCGCGCCCCTATTTTTTACGCAACTTTGAGCGGGCGCCGGTTTTATACTTGCAACGATGCAAAACGAGCGGCTTCCAGATCAATGGCGGGAACGGGCTTGGCGCCGGAAGTTGACCGATGCCGAACTCGCGGAGTTGCGGACAAAACCGGAATCCCAGGCCGAACTGGCCGAACTGGAATTGGAATCCCGCTTGAGCGACGTGCTGGCCCGTGTGCCGGATGCGCCCGTGCCGTCCAATTTCACCGCGCGCGTGCTCCAAGCCATCGAACGCGAAGAGGCGGAGGTGGCCCGAATGCGGAACTGGACGTGGTATTGGCGCGTGCTGATCCCGCGCGTGGCCGTGGCGGCGGCGGTCGTCGGTTTCGCCGGGCTTGCCTACCAGCGTCACGAATTCAACCAGCGCGTCCTGGTGGCCCGCGATATCGCGCAGGTGGCGACGGCGATGCCGAGTGTTGAAGCGCTCAAAAACTTTGATGCCATCCAGCGCATGAGCCAGAACACGCCGCGGGCGGACACCGAACTGGTGGCGCTGTTGCAATGAAATTTCCGCGGCCGATCCAGTCGTGGCTGGCTGCCGGTCTCGCGGTTGGTTCTTTCGTCATTCTTCCCCTGGCCGCTCAGACGATGTCGAACACTGCGGTGCCGGCGGCGTTGCTTCCCGATTCACAACCCTCCCCGCCGCCGGTGGCGCGGCCGGTGAAAGCGCCGGTGCAGATCTTCCGCGAATTGCTGACCATGGCGCCCGCGCAACGGGAGAATTATTATTATTTGACGAACAGGCCCCCGGCCACGCGCGACCGTATTCTGGCAAAGGTAAGGGAATACGAGGCGCTGCCGCCGGGGGAACGCGAGCTGCGATTGCAGGCCACCGAACTGCGTTGGTATTTGTTGCCGTTGCTGCAAACCGCCCCGGCTGACCGCGGCATGCGCCTGGCCATGGTGCCGCAGTATTTGCGGCCAGTCATTGATGCGCGCCTGAGCGAATGGGACGTGCTGCCGCCGCCGATGCAGCAGGAGTTCCTCGACAACGAACGCGCCTTGAGCTATTTCACCGCCCCCTTGCCGGGGGAAACCTCGGAAGGGCTGCCGGAGGCCGATGCCCAGCGATGGAAAGCACTTTCCGAAGAGCAGCGCCAGCAGATGGCCAATCAATTCAATGACTATTTTAACCTCCCCTCGCAGGCGAGGCAAAAGACCCTCGGCGTGCTCTCGGACGCCGAGCGCCAGGAAATGGAAAAAACCCTGCAAACTTTTGCCCAACTGCCACCGGCGCAGCGGCGCGATTGCGTTAACGCCTTCGTCAAATTCGCCAGCATGAGCGCTTCCGCAAGACAGGAGTTTCTGAAAAATGCCCAACGCTGGCAGCAAATGTCGGCGCAAGACCGCCAGGCCTGGCGCGACCTCGTGGCGCACGTGCCACCGCTGCCGCCCGAGCCGGCGGTACCGCCAGAACTCATGCCGCAGGCGGCGCCCTCAACGGCGACGCCCCCGGTCGTCCGTCCAACGGTGGCTACCAACCACAACTGAAAGGCTGGAAGAAGCAGGAAGAAGGCAGAAAGCGGTGGCGTAGACTAGTTTTCCCGCACTTCAGTCTTTAGCCTTCAGCCTTTAGCCATTAGCCTTCTCCTCGTGCAACCGATTGCGTTTCAACTCGGCCCGCTCACGATCCATTGGTATGGCGTGATGATTGCGCTGGCGTTTCTGGCCGGGCTGTGGACGGCCACGCGCCGCGCCCGGCGCGAGAATATATCCGGCGAACAAACCGCGGACATCGTGTTGTGGCTGATGATTGGCTCCATCATCGGCGCGCGCACCGCCTATGTGACGACCTATTGGCGGGACGAATTCGCCAACCAGCCGCTTTCGGAAATTTTCATGATCCAGCATGGCGGACTGGTTTATTACGGCGGGTTCATCGGCGCGGTCATCGCTGGTTACATCTACCTGCGCTGGAAGAAAATGCCATTCTGGAAGACTTCCGACGTGCTTGCTCCGAGCATCGCTCTGGGAAACGCCTTTGGCCGCATCGGCTGCCTCCTGAACGGCTGTTGCTATGGCCGCCCGACGGATGTGCCGTGGGCCATCACCTTCACCAACCCGCTGGCGCATGAACTTTCCGGCACGCCGCTCAATGTGCCGCTGCATCCGACGGAAATTTACGATGCCTTGGACAATTTCATTCTCTACCTGCTGCTCGCCTGGCTGTTCCGCCACAAGAAATTCGACGGACAGGTCCTGGCCACATTCCTCATCGGTTACGCAATTACACGGACCTTTATGGAGTGCTTCCGCGGCGACTATCCTCCCGATCATATTCACTACGGTCTGACACCCGGCGAACTGGCCAGTGTTCCCATTTTTATCGCCGGCCTGCTGCTCGCCGTCTTGCTCTCGCGCCGGTCTGAAGCCAAGCGAGGACAGAAGATGGAGAATTGAAGATGGCCACCGCCCTCCATTCTCAATCGTCTGACCTCCAGACTCCCGTTTTCATCGCCGGCCCCACCGCTGTCGGAAAATCGGGAATCGCCATGTTCCTGGCGCAACAACTCGGCGGCGAAATCATCTCCGTGGACTCGATGCAGGTCTATCGCGGGCTCGACATCGGCACAGCCAAGCCATCGCCCGCCGATCGCGCCCGCGTGCCGCATCATCTCATTGACATTTGCGGCTTGTCCGAATCGTTCGATGTCGCGCAATTCGTCCGGCGCGCGCAAGCCGCCGTCACCGACCTCCAGTCACGCCGGCGCGTCCCCATTTTTTGCGGCGGCACCGGCCTTTACTTCAAGGCCTGGCTCAGTGGCCTCGGTGAAGCGCCATCGGCCAATCCCGTGCTCCGCGCCGAATTGGAAGCCATGCCCTTCGAGGCCCTGCTGCGCGAGCTTCACGAAAGCGACCCGCGGACCTACGAGAATATCGACAAACAGAACCCGCGCCGCGTCATCCGCGCCGTGGAGGTCATCCGGTTGACGGGCAAACCGTTTTCGGCGCAGAGGGCGGAATGGCAAAAAGAGAAGTCCGAACCGTCGCATCGCGATGACCAGACGGCGCAGCTCGCCGCCCCTGCCAAACCAAACGTTTTCTGCCTCACCCGACCGGCGGCCGATTTGGTAGCGCGCATCAACGCGCGTGTGGACCAAATGTTCCAGCGCGGTCTGGTGGACGAAACGCGCGCACTGCTCCAATCCGGCCTGGAACAAAACAAGACCGCGATGCAAGCCATCGGCTACCGGCAGGTGGTGGAGCATCTGCACGGCGAACGTTCGCTGGCCGAAACCATTGAGCTGGTCAAAATGCGCACCCGGCAGTTTGCCAAACGGCAACTCACCTGGTTTCGCCGTTACGGAAATTGCCGGTGGCTCGAATTGCCGCCCGGCGAATCCATCGAAGTGTCTGCCCAAAGGATCCGTGGCAACGGGTGGGAGAGCCGCGGCACCGGTACTACGGTGCAAACATAGACCTTTCCGACATTTGGTGTATAATACCGGTCAAACAATCTGATATTGACCATGAAGAAATTGAAAAAATTCACGGCGCTTGCGCTGACCGTTCCGTTTCTGGCTTGTCCGCTGGCCGGACTGGCCGACAATACCAATTCGGCAACCGCCACCCCGCCCAAACCCGACCGATTGACGACCTGCCCGGTGTCCGGCGACAAGCTCGGCGAAATGGGCAAGCCCTACGTGTTTGTGTACCAAGGGCAGGAAATCAAACTGTGCTGCCCGGGCTGCAAGAAGGATTTTGACAAAGACCCGGCCAAATACGTGGCGAAAATCCGGGCCGCCGACAAGACGGTGGCGACGGACAAGAGCGCCAAAAATTGATGGAGGATTGGCAATAAAGGTTTGGCGGGGCACGTTGGGCCGGGCCATAATCAGGGTATGAAGCTGGTGTTGGCCATGTTTTGCAGCGTGCTGCTGGCGGGGACGCCGTTCCTGCCCGCGCAAGCTCCATGCGCCAAGCAGCCGCGCCATACGTGTGGTTGCGCTTGCTGTCATGGTGGTGTGATGCCCTGTTGCGCGGCCAAAGGATCACCCGCGTCGCCCGCCGCACCGGCGGTGCCCGCCTCGTCCACCACGCAAAATCAGATTTCATTGCTCGCTCCCGCGGTCATCGCCTGGGCGCTTCCGGCTCACGCGATCCGACCGCTCACCCGCTCAAGTGCGTCGCCGCTCCTGGCGGCTGACGCGCCTCTCTTCGCGCGAAATTGCGCCCGGCTCATCTGAAACATTCCTGCGAACGCCCGTAGTGTGCCCTGAGCCGGACCTGGCGTTTGCTCTTCTGCTCCACGGAATTCTTGTGCCCGTGAATTATTTGATTTCCACCGTCTGCGCACAAACAGCGGGAAAGAAATGTAAAACTGAAACCGAACAAACATAAAAAATTGAAACCTGGAGGCAATGTGAAGCCGAAGTTCTACACCTTCATCGCGCTGGCGGCGTTGCTGGCCGGCTGCCGCGGCGTGCCGGCCACGGGTGAAAAGCAGGCGCGCCGCGATTTCAACGTGGTCGCCAGCCAGTACCGGCCAGCGAACCAGCGTCCGGCGTTGCCCCAATTGACGCCCAATTGCAGCCTTAGCAACTACCTGGTGTTTGCCTTGCTGAATTCACCGAATGTCGAGGCTGCGTATTACGACTGGTCGGCTTCCGTCGAGAACATTACCGTCGCGCGGTCGTTGCCGGATCCCAAGCTGACGTTCCAAGCCTACATCCAGGACGTTCTCACCTCGGTAATGCCCGGATTGATGCAGGACTTTCCGGGACCGGGCAAACTCAACGTGGCCGGCCGCGTGGCCACAGCCCAAAGCCAGGCCAAGTACTTCGATTTTGAATCCGCCGTGTTGCAATCCGCCTTCGAGGTCAAGAGCGCCTATTACAATTTGCATTTCCTGGACGAACGCATTCGCATCAGCCGGGAAACGCTTGCCCTCCTGGCCGAACTCGAGAAGACCGCCCGCGCGCAAAATCAAGTTGGCAAAGCGACATTGCAGGATGTTTACCGCGCGCAAATGGAGGAGGACCAACTGACGTCCGCCATTGCCAATTTGGAAGACTCGCGCGAGCCACTGCGTGCCCGGTTCAAAGCGGCGTTGGGACTGACGCACAACCAGACCGACCCGCCCATCCCGACGAATTGCTACGCCACGACATTGGTTTTGAACGCGCACGACCTGCTGGTCACGGCGTTGGCGCGCAATCCGCAGATCAAGGCACTGGAAGCCGACGAGCGCATGGCCGAAGAATCCATCGCGCAAGCCCGCAAGTCAAAAGTGCCGGACTTTTCCGCCGGCCTCCAAGCCGAAGTATATCGCCCGCCTTTCTACTGGCCGCAGGCAAGCATGACTTTGCCGGTCTGGCGCGACAAAATCGCGGCCCAAATCGCGGCGGCGCAAGCCGGGAAGCAGGCGGCGCAGGCGCGGTTGACCGCACAGCAAATCAGCGTGACGGTTGATTTGGCGCAGGAAATTTATGATTACCGCGAAATCACCCGGAACCTGGCGCTGCTGGAAAACCAGCTCATTCCCAAAGCCCGGCACTCGCTGGAAATCGCGCGCGCGGGCTATTCGTCCGGGCAGATTAATTTTTTCAACCTGATTGACGCTCAGCGCGCCTTACTGGGTTTTCAACTCCAGGAGGTTCAGGAACGCACCCGCGGCGAAATTACGCTGGCCAATTTGTCGCTGATCATTGCCGGAATGCCGCCAGCCGGCGCGCCGCTCTTGTCGAACAACGCTCAACCGTGAAGATGCTATGAACATGAAATGGAGACAGATTTTGAGGCCGATGCTGCGCGCGTCTTTCGCAGCGCAGATTGGTAATCTGCTGTATCGCCGACTGGCAGTCGGCGGACGGTCGCAGATTGGCAATCTGCGATACGGCAGACTGGCAGTCTGCGCTACCTTGCTGGCGCTGCTCGCCGGTGTAAGTGTGGCTGCCGCCGATACAGACTCGCCTCAAGCCACGAACACCTCGACCGCTGCGCCTGGCAAAACACTCTATACCTGCGGGATGCATCCGTGGATCATCCAGGACCACCCCGGCAACTGCCCGATCTGCGGCATGAAACTCGAGCCAATCCACACGGAAGCGGGCGCATCATCGGTATCGTCCGCTGCTTCCGCCATCGCCATTGACGCGGCGACCATCCAGACGATGAACCTCCAGACAACGGAGATCACCCGCGGCCCGTTGCGGCGAACCATACGCACGGTCGGCACCATTGACTACAACGAGACCGCGCTGGCCGATGTGACCACGAAGTTCCGGGGCTGGATCGAAAAACTCGACGTGGACGCGACCGGCCAATTGGTGCATCGCGGCGAACCGCTGTTTGAGATCTATTCGCCGGAACTTTACAGCGCCGAGGCCGAGTATTTGTCGGTGCTGGATGCCACGAATGATGCCAGCGCCCGGTCCTTGCGCGACGCGGCCCTGGAAAAATTGAAGTTCTTCGATATCTCGGACGCGCAAATCGTCGCCTTGGAACAGGCGGGACAAGCGAAGAAGACGCTGGAAATTCATGCACCGATGGATGGGTTCGTGATCGAAAAGAATCTGGTGCAAGGCCAGATGGTGGACGCAGGCATGAGGCTTTATCGGCTGGCCGACCTCGGCATGGTCTGGGTCTTCGCGCAGGTCTATG
Organism: Verrucomicrobiota bacterium; assembly: GCA_049523455.1. GTDB lineage: Bacteria > Verrucomicrobiota > Verrucomicrobiia > Limisphaerales > UBA11358 > UBA11358. Next base: position 10,561 of record JBEKMW010000057.1, read on the forward strand.
AGCAGGATTTGCCGTACATCCAGCTCGGCCAGGAGGCGGTCGTCAAGCTCTCCTCGATGCCCGACCGCGAATTCCGGGGCCGCGTCACCTATATTTATCCGAACGTGGACGAGAAAACGCGCACGGCCAAAGTGCGGCTGGAGTTTGAGAATCCGGGCTACTTTCTCAAACCCGGCATGTTTGTGTCGGCGCAAATCACTTCCGAACTGGAACCTGAGGCCGTGCTCGTGCCGGACTCGGCGGTGCTGCGCAGCGGTGAGAAGAACACGGTCTTTGTCGCGCTGCCCGGCGGAAAATTCGAGCCGCGCACAGTCGTGCTGGGACCGGAAGGCGAAAACGACACGGTGGAAGTCATTGAAGGCCTGGCGGAAGGCGAACGGGTGGTGACCTCCGGCCAGTTCATGCTGGATTCGGAAAGCCAGTTGCGCGAGGCCATCCAAAAAATGAATGGCGCGGCGACAACGAGCACGAACGTTGAAGCGTTGAAGCGTGAAAATGTTGAAGCGATCGAAAGCGCTTCGACGCTTCAACGTTCCAACGCTTCAACGGCTGCGGAGCCGGTTGTCTATGTCTGCCCGATGCCCGAGCACGTTTCGATTGTCTATGATCATCCGGGCAAATGCCCGATTTGCGGTATGACGCTCGTGCCGGTGACGCGGAGCGAACTCAAGAAACTTCAGCCCGGTGGCAAGGTGCTTTATTACACCTGCCCGATGCCGCAGCACAGCAGCGTGCATTCGGACAAACCCGGCAAATGTCCGCTCTGTGGCATGACGCTGATTCCGGTGATGGCCCCGCCGGATTCGGATCAAACCCCAGCCGCCGCAGTGGCGTTGACCAACAATGTGCCCGCGACCAATGCCCCCGCCGCCAAGCGACTCTATACCTGCCCCATGCATCCGGACGTGATCTCCGATAAACCGGGCAAGTGTCCGAAGTGTGGAATGGATCTAGTGCCAATTGAAAAATGACTAATTTCTAAATCCTAATGACTAAAGAATTCCCAATGACGAATGACGAATGTCGAATGGAATTACGACGATCGGCCGGCCATTCGTCATTCGTCATTTCCGCAAAATGCTCACACGCATCATAGATTTTTCACTTAAGAACAAGTTCATCGTCCTGCTGGCGACGCTGGGACTCGTTCTTGGCGGCATCTATTCCATCCGGCACATCCCGCTCGACGCCATCCCCGACCTTTCGGACACGCAGGTCATCATCTACACGCCGTGGGAAGGCCAGGCGCCCAACATCGTCGAGGACCAAGTGACCTATCCCATCACCACCAAGATGCTCTCCGTGCCGCGGGCCAAGGTGGTGCGTGGCTATTCGTTCTACGGCTATTCGTTCGTCTATGTCATATTCGACGACGGCACGGATCCTTACTGGGCGCGCAGCCGCGTGCTCGAATACCTCAGCAGCATCAGCGGTCAACTCCCTCGCGGCGTAACTCCCACGCTTGGCCCGGATGCCACCGGCGTCGGCTGGGCGTTCATGTATTCCATCAATTCCACCAACCGCAATCTCGCCGACCTGCGCTCCATCCAGGACTGGTACTTGAAATACCAACTCACCGCCGTGCCGGGCGTCTCGGAAGTCGCGTCCGTCGGCGGTTTCGTGAAGCAATACCAGGTGACGGTGGACCCCACGAAGCTCCGCGCCTACAACCTGTCGTTAAACGAGGTGAGCCGTGCCATCGAGCGGAGCAACGGCGAAGTTGGCGGGCGCTCAATCGAATTGTCCGAGCGCGAGTTCATCCTCCGCGTCAAGGGCTACATCGAAAACCTCGACGACTTGAAGAAAGTCGCCGTGGGCGTGGGCGCAAACGGCGTGCCCATCCTTCTGCGCGACGTGGCGAACATCCAGTTCGGGCCCGACATGCGCCGCGGCATTGCCGATTTGAACGGCGACGGCGAAACGGTCGGCGGCATCGTGGTGGTACGTTATGGCGCCAACGCTTACCAGGTCATCCAAAACGTGAAACAGCGCCTGGATCAGGCCATGAAAGGACTGCCGCCGGATGTAAAGGCCACCATTGTCTATGACCGGACCGCCTTGATTGACCGCGCGGTAGCCACGCTCGAAGAAAAGCTCATCGAAGAAAGCGTCGTTGTGGCGCTCGTGTGCCTGGCGTTTCTGCTGCACCTGCGGAGCGCGCTGGTGGCCATCATCATTTTGCCCGTGGCGGTGTTGATATCGTTCCTGGTGATGTTCGGCCAGGGCATCAGCTCCAACATTATGTCGCTCGGCGGCATCGCCATCGCCATCGGCGCCATGGTGGACGCGGTCATCATCATGATCGAAAACGCCCACAAACATCTCGAGCGCGACCAGGGCAAAAAGCCGCATTGGGACATCATCCGCGACGCCGCCATCGAAGTGGGCCCGGCGCTGTTTTATTCGCTGCTGGTCATCACCGTTTCCTTCCTGCCGGTGTTTACGTTGCAGGAGCAGGAGGGCCGGTTGTTCAAACCGCTGGCCTTCACCAAGACCTATTCCATGGCCACCGCCGCGCTGCTCTCCATCACGCTCGCGCCGGTGCTCATGGGCTGGTTCATCCGCGGGAAAATTCCCAAGGAAGAACGAAATCCCATCAACCATTTTCTCATCAGGCTTTACCAGCCGGTCGTAGCCTTTTCCATTCGCTATCGCTGGCTCGTGCTGATAATCGGGGGTCTGCTGGTGGGCTGGGTGTTCTTTCCGTGGAACGCGTTCGTGGCGCGCGCGCTGCCGCAAGGACGGCTCCAGGGGTTGGCCTTCTCCATCGGCAAAATCTTTCCTTACCAAAACATCGGCTCGGAATTCATGCCCCCGCTTTACGAAGGCGATTTGCTGTATATGCCCACCACCTTCCCTGGCATTTCGCCGACGAAGGCGCGTGAGCTGATTCAGGTGACCGACCGCATCATCAAATCGTTCCCCGAGGTCGAAACTGTCTTCGGCAAAGCCGGCCGCGCTGAGACCGCCACCGACCCGGCGCCGCTGGACATGATTGAATCCACCATCCGCCTCAAGCCGGAAGACCAGTGGCCGGCCGTGGACATCAAGGACGACGACGGCAAAATCATCGCGCACCGCCGCCGCACGCCGGACGAATTGGTCGCGGCCATGAACGACGCGGTACAAATGCCCGGCCTCAACAACGCCTGGACCATGCCCATCCGCACGCGCATTGACATGCTGTCCACCGGCATCAAAACGCCCGTGGGCATCAAAATCGCCGGGCCGGATTTGAAGGAACTGGAGCGAATCGGCACCGAGGTCGAGGCGGTCGTCCGCCAGGTGCCGGGCACGGCCAGCGCCTTCGCCGAACGCGTCACCGGCGGACGCTACATCGAGTTCGAGATTGACCGCGACGCCATCGCCCGCTATGGCCTCTCCATCGCCGACGTACAGGACGTGCTGTCCGTGGCGCTGGGCGGCACGCCGTTGACTACCACCGTGGAAGGCTTGCAGCGCTACACCGTGAACCTGCGTTACGACCGCGATTTCCGGTCCGATTTGGATGCGCTTCGGCGCGACATCGTCATTCCCACCCCGACCGGGGCGCAAATTTCGCTTGGTGAACTGGCCAGCGTCCGCGTCGTGGACGGCCCCATGGAAATCAAAACCGAAGGCGCTGTGCCCAACGATTGGGTGTACGTGGACATCCACGACGTTGACGTGGGCACCTACGTCCAAAACGCGATGCACGCCGTGAACGCGGCCATGGCCAGCGGGCAAATCCGGATGTCGCCCGGCTACAACCTGTTCTGGAGCGGCCAATACGAATATATGATGCGCGCCAAGCAACGCCTGCTGCTCGTCGTGCCGCTGACGCTGCTCATCATCATGCTCATCCTCTACTTGAACACGCGCTCGCTGCTTAAGACGGCCATTGTGCTGCTCGCCGTGCCCTTCTCGCTCATTGGCGCATTCGGTACGCTCTACCTGCTGCACTACAATTTGAGCGTGGCCGTCTGGATTGGCATCATCGCGCTCGCCGGCCTCGACGCCGAGACCGGCGTCATCATGCTGCTCTACCTCGAACTTGCCTACGCCGATTGGACGCAAAAGGGACAAATGCGCCACGTCGGCGATTTGCGCGATTCCATTTACCACGGCGCCGTCAAACGCTTGCGCCCGAAAATCATGACCGCCAGCGTCATCATCGCCGGCCTGTCACCCATATTGTGGAGCCACGGCACCGGCGCCGACGTGATGAAACGCATCGCCGCTCCCATGGTCGGCGGCGTCATCACTTCTACCATCATGGAATTGGCCGTTTATCCGGCGATTTTTTATATCTGGCGGTCATGGGGAATGGCTGGGGGAGCGACAGGGCGCAAGGCTGAAGGCTGAAGGCTGAAGGCTGAAATAAAAACAGAGCGATCCTCATAAGTTACATACAAGGCACGAATGCGATGGCAGGTGTTTCGGCTTTCATTGCCACTTACGGGTGGAATTCATCCACAAACGATGGGGATTTAGATCGCTGGGAAGATCTACAGCCTCATTACATTCACGACCTCCCTTGGACCCGATACAAAGGTCAGCAGTTCCAAGCACTGACGCATGACCGGATTCTTTATGTGCTTTCCAACCCCGGCTGGCATCATGATTACGGAGGCGTCGCCTACAACCCAACGACAAATCGTTTTCCGGAATTAATGTTGAATGGCTTCAAGCCGATTGGCGGTCATTGGTATATCTGGTGTAGCCTCGAGTTTAACCCACAGGGTCTGCCACAAATTTATGAGTAACGATGCGCCTCTTTAATCGCATGCAACGCGGGACGGCCGATCCAGTTCCGCTTCGCGGTTCGCGCTGGTTGGTCCCGCGTACCTATAGCTACTTTTCATAGGCACGTTGGTTCGATTTTGGTGTTAAAGCAGCCCAGAGCAGTTCCGGGCTTGGCATGTTCGGGTACCGTTGGCCAGAAATGGCGACCGCACAGCCCTTAGCCACGATTTTATCAAGTAGAGCGCGCACCGAATTCTCGTTTGCCGCGAGTGACACAATCTGTCGCCCCTCTGGCTGGTCCAAAACGACGCTGAAAGTCGAATACCAGGAGACTGGTTTAAACGTAACCTGCCTGTTTCCGGAGGCCGCAACGTTAAGCTGGATGTCCTGTGATTCTTCGACGTTCGCCCATTGGTAGCTTAATAGGAAACCGTGATTGTTTGCAGATGTGTTCGACAAGTCCGGTGCGAACGGATGGCGCCCAACTTTTGGGCTGACGGGCGTGTGATTATTGCGGATGGTGAAGCGAGTATAGATGGGAAATGTCCAGTTCCCCGTTTTACCTTGGAGCCTCTGCCACCGCCCGTGCCTCGCTTGGTACAAACTGGTGATCCAGTAGCCGTCGTCGTAGTTCATATAAACAAGGTCAGCTCTTCCATCGCCATCAATGTCCAGAAGGTCGCGTATACCATGCTCGTCGTACTCGAAATACCCGTCGGCAGTGAATGGAACGGGGCGTCCGCTCTCGTCGAAAAGAAAGCATAGCAAATGAGAGGTCGGAGCGAGGCCGCAACCACCAGTTCCGCAGACGAGAATCAAATCCGGTGTACCGTCACGGTCGAGATCTCCCACGAAGGCGTAGTATGGGAAAGCAACACTTTCGCCGCAAAGAGTGATGGTCCATTCTTTGTGAAATCTATCCTTTCCGGCCAGTACGAGATCATATCGCAGATTTGTCGAAACGTTGAGGCCGAAGGGGCCGGCGGGCAAGGTTTTGATTCTGTTCTCAGGTCCTAGCTGGCCACAGTATTTTAACGGAAAGGACCTCTGCGTATCAGCTTTAGAAAGCGGGAGGTATCCGTCCATAAACGCGAGCACTGACGGGCAGGATACTACAATGATGAAGCATGCCAGAACCGTGAGCGGTAGACTCGGGCTCAGGAACTTGGCGTTCATATGACGTTCAGTTCAATCGGTCAGGTCGGTAAAAATCGGTTTGGCCTGTTCGAATACAGCCGGGAATTTGCCAATGATGCCAATGACGAGCAACGTCAAACGGCATAGGCAAACCGCGGTGTTTCAGGAATTCCTGCTCCGACGCAGTCTGGCGGGCAAATGTCCATCGTCGCTCCGCGACACGCCGGCTGGAAGGCAACGCTTCCGGGGTTCCGGCGTTCAGCGTCGGGGGTTTCACAAGACCGAGAATTAAGCAGCTGGCGTTGGCCCCGGTTCACTTTCGCTGGGAGCTTTCTGCTCCGGCTTTTGCTCTTCCGGCTTCTGATTTTCCAACGCCAATTGCTCCGGCGGGTGGGTGGCCAGGCCGGGTTCGGCGGTGACGGGGCCGGGCGGTTTCTCGATGGGGATGCGGCGCAATTCATCGGCGGCGGGCAAATCCGCCAACCCGCGCAGGCCGAAGTATTCGAGGAACAGCGGCGTGGTGCCGTAGGTCTGCGGACGGCCCACGACTTCGGCACGCCCGACGGCCTCCACCAAGCCGCGTTCGGTCAGCGTCTGCATCACACCATCCACGTTCACGCCGCGAATCTGTTCGACCTCGGCGCGGGTGACGGGCTGGCGATAGGCGATGATGGCCAGCGTTTCCAGCGCCGCCTGCGAGAGACGCGGCGGGCGCGCCTTGATGCCGACGAGCGCGCGCAGCCACGGCGCGTATTCCGGCTGGGTGACAAATTGCCACGCGCCCGCAACGCACGCGAGCCGGTAACTGCGCCCGCCGGTTTCGTGGTCCTGCGCCAGTTGTTCCAACGTGGTGATCAACTCGCTCTCCTTGATTTTGGCGGACGATTTGGCCGTGGCGTCGGCGTCTTCCTGCCCGGCGGCAGCGGCGAGCACCTCGCGGATTTCCTTGGCCGACAACGGTTTTTGCGCGGAAAAAAGCAGCGATTCCAAAATAAACTTCAATTCCATGGTCAGATTTACGATTTACGAATTACGATTGACGCGGGCTTTCATCGGTCAAAGCGGGCGCGGTTTCGGCGGCGACTGGCGCGGCGCTGTCTTGAGCAACCGGCACGGCGGCGGGCACCATTACCGGCGCGGGCTCATTGGGCGCGCTGATGGCGGGCGCGACTTTCCGGATTTCGATTTCGCCGAATTCCTCCGGCTGTTCGCACACCAATTGTTTCAGGCGGATCAATTCGAGCAGCGCCAGGAAGGTGCAGATGACCTCGGAACGGCTGGCGGCGGTTTCAAACAGTTCGGAAAATCTCACCGCGCCGCGCCCGGCGATGATTTGTAAAATCAGCTCGATTTTTTCGCTGACGGTCCATTTATCCTCAAAAATCTGGCGGCCCGTGTCCCGCTGGGCGAATCGTTTGAGGACGGTATTGACCGCGTTCAGCAGGTCGAAGATGGAAACTTCCGGCTTGGGGGGCGGCGTGGTGGTGCTTTCCAATTCCGGCTTGCCGGGCACGCGCGGGAAGATGTCTTCCTGGCGGGCTTCGAGCGTTTGGAGTTGGGCGGCGGCGTCCTTGAATTTCTTGTATTCCACGAGCTGGCGGATGAGTTCCCAGCGCGGGTCATCGCCCTCCTCCTCACCCTCGGCCTGCACCTGTTGGTCCACGGGCAAGAGCTCGCGGCTCTTGATGTACATGAGGGTGGAGGCCATCACGAGGAATTCGCCCGCGACCTCCAGGTCGAATTCCCGCATCAGGTCAATGTATTCGATGAATTGGGTGGCCAGCCGGGTGAGGTTGACTTCGTAAATGTCCACCTCCTCCTTTTTAATCAGGTAAAGGAGCAGGTCGAGCGGGCCTTCAAAGACCTCGAACTGAACTTTGTATTCCGCCATGGGCGAATGAACAGGAAGACTCTAAGACGCCGGGCGTCGCTTGGCAACGCCGGAAGGGACGGAATCGGGCGGCGGGTGCATCTGACAAGTTGCCCCGGCGCGCGGCGCACGAAAGCAGTTGGATCAAACGATGGAGGCATCAGAGGGCGGTGCGGAAGCGGCGTAAACGCCGCGCGCCGCGAGGCTTTGCGTTTGCGGGAACTTCCCGGATGCACACCGGGCGGCGGGCTACCGCCAACTGTGCAAGGTCACCAGCGCGGGAGACAAGTTCGCCGCCTGGTCCGCTTCCGCCAGAACCTCGACGATGTCCGTCAAATTCTGCGGCTGAAGCTCGGGAATGGTGAAGTAGTAACCGGGAATGCCTGGGAAGGACACCAGCTTCGGATGAAAACCTTTCTCGGCCGGCCAGCGGGAGGCAATGGTTTTCCAGACGCGCGCGGTGATAACGGAAGCGCCACCGGCCTCAAACTCATGGTTGGAATTCTCGGACACGCTGATGAACGTCCGCAACGCCCCCTTGACCGTGACCGGCACCAGCCAGTGGCCTGACGGCTTGAGGATGGATTCGACATCCTGGGCCGGGGAAAAATTGGTGGCGTCCTTTTCGCTGATCGTATAAATCGGCAGCGGGTCGCCCAGCTTGGCGTCTTCCAGGTTGTCCTCGTTTTCAAAACCGTAGGCCGTCTTCTCGTGGGCAGCATGGTCCATCACATCGTCGAACTTCGGCTCGGCCGCTTTCCGGATAGCCTCGGTCTGCTGATCCGGGTGGGCACGAGGGGACGGGGACGCGTTTGGCGGCTGGGTGGCGGCTGCGGGTTGAATGACTGGAGTGGCCGGCGCGGGTGATTGGTTGTTCTGAGGCTGGCTGACGGCCGGATTGCCGCTGCCCGGATTATTCAAATTATTTTCCAGCCGAGGCATCGCCACGGCCTCGATGGGCGCGGCTGCAGGGGCGTCGTTGGCGGTATTCTTGGAATCATCCCCTCCCAATCCACTGCGCGTGAAGCACAAAGCGGCGGCAACTGCTAGGGCAAAAGTTTTCACAATTAATTTCCCGGCCCAGGTCGCCCGCAGCCATGGCAGGCGTTCATTCGCAGTAATTTAAGCAAAGTTCGTGCCGTGACGGCAACGGGTGCCCAACTCACCGGGGTCTCCGGCGCCGTGTCCTGTTTCGGTATGGTTTTGCCAAATTATGAGGCGCACCGGGCGCATCTCAGTTTTTGACAGGCCCGATGCGGCGCTTCCGGCGCCGCCGGCTGAGAAACAGGGAGAATGACGAATAGCTAAACCCTAATGACGAAAGAATGTCCCAATGACCGAATCACTAATGGTCATGCCCGGCCCTTTGGCCTTGGGGCTTGGTCATTGTTTAGTCATTCGCGCTTAGGCCATTAGTCATTTCCCCGGCACCCGGCCAAAGCAGACTCATCCCACCCCTGCCGAATACCTCCCAAGAAGTGAGATGCGCCCAGGCGCACCGCCGCGCGCACTTTGAGCTTTGCACCCGGCGTGGGGGTCTTAAATTTGTGCCGTGACCGTTCTTGAGGCCATTCAGAAGAGCGCGGAATTTCTCAGCCGCAAAGGTGTCGAATCGCCGCGCTTGCAAACCGAACTGTTGCTCGCGCACATGCTCAAAATGCCGCGGATGAAATTGTATCTGGACTTCGCGCGCACCCTCTCAGCGGCGGAAACGGACGCGTTGCGCGAATTCGTCCGGCGCCGCGGCCAGCGTGAGCCGCTACAGCACATCATTGGTTCGGCTTCCTTCTGCGGCCTCGAAATTGCCGTAAACCGCCATGCGCTAGTGCCCCGCCCGGAAACGGAATTGCTCGCCGAATTGGGCTGGGAATTTTTGATGACGCGTGGACATGCCCTCGATCTTGGCACGGGGACGGGCTGCATTGCCATCGCATTGGCGGTGAAATGTACGGGCGCAAAAATCATCGCCACGGACATGTCAGCCGATGCCCTGGCGCTGGCGAAGGAGAACGCCGTGAAGCATCAGGTGTCCGAACGGATTGAGTTTCTGCAAGGCGACGGCTTGGCGGCGTTGGCCCAAGGGTGGGGCGAGCGGTGGGGCGAGCGTCCTCGCGAGCCGCAAACCAACGCAGCCAGCCCCTCGCTGGGAGCCTCGCCTCATCGCTTCGACCTGATCATCAGCAATCCGCCGTACATTCCGTCCGCGGAAATTGCGACGCTCCAGCCGGAGGTTCGCGACTACGACCCGCGCGTGGCCTTGGACGGCGGTGCGGATGGGCTGGATTTCTACCGCCGGCTGGCGGTGGAGGCGAAGGCGTTTTTGAAGCCGGACGGCAAAATGATGCTCGAATTCGGCGACGGCCAGGCGGAAGCGCTCCGGAATATGTTTGAAGCGCAAAAGTGGATTGTCGAGGCGGTGCGGGAAGACTACTCTCACCGCCCGAGAATTTTGACCGTTAAATCGTCCTCGTCCTCGTCGTCGTCCTCGTAATCGGAATTTACTGAGAGCGAGGACGAGGACGAGCGGGACGACGAGGACGAAAGGAATCATGGAAAGCTTTTTAATCAAAGGCGGCGCGCCCCTGCACGGCCAGGTGGCCGTGAGCGGCAGCAAAAATGCCGCGTTGCCGATCATGGCCGCCACGCTGCTGACCGGCGAGCCGTGCGTCATCCGGCAGGTGCCCGATTTGAGCGACACGCGCTTCATGGGGCGGATTTTGGAATCGCTGGGCGCGCGAGCCACCTTCGACGGCGGCACGCTCACCATTCGCGCGCAACACATCCGCGGCCACGCGGATTACGAACTCGTGCGGCAAATGCGCGGTTCGGTGTGCCTGATGGGACCGCTGCTGGCGCGTTTGCATCGGGCGCGGGTGTCGTTGCCGGGCGGTTGCGTCATCGGTGCCCGGCCCATCAATCTGCATCTGAAGGGGCTGGCGGCGTTGGGCGCGAAAATTGAAATTGCCGGCGGTTACGTGGAGGCTGCGGCCAAAAAACTGGGTGGCGCCACCATGTTCCTGGGCGGACGCGCCGGCTCGACGGTGCTCGGCACCGCCAACGTGATGATGGCGGCGGCGCTGGCGGAGGGAGTGACGGTGATCGAAAGCGCCGCGTGCGAGCCGGAAGTCGTGGACCTGGCGAATTTCCTCATGGCGATGGGCGCGAACATTTCCGGCGCAGGCAGCCCCACCATCACCATTAGCGGCGTCAGGCAATTGCACGGCGCCGAGCACACGATCATTCCGGACCGCATCGAGGCGGCCACCTTTGCCATTGCCGCCGCGGCCACCGGCGGGGAGGTGGTAATCAAAAACGCCCAACCCGGCCACTTGCGGGCGGTGCTGGACAAATTGAGCGACATCGGAGTCCTCGTCGAGCAACGCAATGGGAATTTGCTGGTTCGCCGCGCGAAAAAATTGCGCGCTGTGGACGTGACGACGCTGCCGTATGCCGGTTTTCCCACCGACGTGCAGGCGCAGATGACGGCGTTGCTCACGCTCGCCCCGGGCATCAGCATCGTTACCGAGCGGATTTTTGAATCGCGCTTCATGCACGTGAGCGAACTGGCGCGCCTGGGCGCAGACATTGAGATTGAAGGGCCGAGCGCCATCGTGAAGGGTGGCCGTCCCTTGAGCGGCGCGCCGGTCATGGCCAGCGATTTGCGCGCTTCCGCCGCGCTGGTCATCGCGGGCTTGGCGGCAAAAGGCCAGACGCGGGTCCGGCGCATTTACCACCTGGACCGCGGCTACGAGCGCATGGACGAAAAACTGCGCCGTCTGGGCGCCAGCATTCGGCGCGTCCAGGAAACGTGACCCGCCATCAGTGCGGTGGCGCATCCTTGCACAGTGAGGGCGTAAATCCGATTTCTGTTTGGACAACGTCCCTGCTCATGGTTACATACTGGCCATCAATCCGTCATTTATGAAACGCTCAAAGCCCAACTGGCTTCAGACTCATTGGCATCTCCTTGCTCTGGTCGCCTTGGTTCCAAATATTCTGGCTGCCGCCGGGCCATCTGCGGTTCCCGCGCGCGAACGGCTGTCATTTGACGCCAATTGGCGCTTTACGCGGGACGAGCCGCCGGGGGCCGGCGATGAACTCACGTACACCAACATCAAACCGTGGATGGTCGCCACCGGCAATGAGTTCGCCAAAGATAACCCGCCGCCCGCCCGCCCGCCCGGGAATCCGGGCGGCGACCTGGCTTGCACCCAGCCCAATTTCGACGACAGCGGCTGGCGGCAATTGAACCTGCCGCATGATTGGGCCATAGCCGGGCCATTCGATCGCACCGCTCCCGGCACCACCGGCAAGCTCCCCTGGGAAGGCGTGGGTTGGTATCGCAAACATTTCACCATTCCCGCCGCCGACCAGGGCCGCCGCCTTTACCTGGACGTGGACGGCGCAATGTCTTACGCGAACGTCTGGCTGAACGGCCAATACGTTGGCGGCTGGCCCTACGGCTACGCGTCGTGGGAACTGGACTTGACACCTTATGTCAAAGCCGGCGCGGAGAACGTCCTCGCCATCCGCCTGGACAATCCGCCGGCTTCGTCGCGCTGGTATCCGGGCGCGGGCCTTTACCGGCACGTGTGGCTCGTGAGAACGGCGCCATTGCACGTGGCCCATTGGGGCGCCTACGTGACCACGCCGGACATCAGCCCAGCCGCTGCCACGGTGAAAATTCAGATCGCTCTGGACAACGATTCGGATTTCGCGGCCACCATGTCGGTCAAAAATGAAATCTACGAACTCACGGCCGATGGCGCGCGGGGAAAACCAGTTGCCTCGGGCATCACCGACGGCGCGCAGATTGCCTCTGGTGCCGAACTATCCTTCGAAACACAAATTCCGGTCAACCATCCGAAGCTCTGGAGCCTCGAACATCGGCAGCGTTATGTCGTCGTCACTTCCGTTGAACAGAAGGGCGCTTTGGTGGACCGCTGTGAAACGCCATTCGGCATTCGCGACATCAAGTTTGACCCGGACCGGGGATTTTTCCTGAACGGCAAGCACGTTCACCTCAATGGCGTTTGCGACCACGCCGACCTCGGCGCGCTGGGCATGGCCATCAACGAGCGCGCGTTGGCCCGGCAGATTGAGATTCTGCAGGCGATGGGCTGCAACGCCATCCGCACCAGCCACAATCCGCCCGCGCCCGAATTGCTCGACCTGTGCGACCGTATGGGCATGCTGGTGATGGACGAGTCTTTTGACTGCTGGATGACCGGCAAGAATAAAAACGATTATCATTTGCTCTTTCCCGATTGGCACGAAAAGGACTGGCGCGCGCAATTGGAGCGCGACCGCAATCACCCCTCCGTCATCATGTGGAGCATCGGCAACGAAGTGGTGGACCAGACCAAGCCCGACGGGCCGCAGATGGCCGGCGAGTTGACGCGCATCGCGCACGAAGAAGACCCCACCCGCCCGGCCAGCGGCGCGTTTGACAAAACGGCCGCGGCCTTCAACGGCTTCCAGACCAACGTGGATGTATTCGGCTACAACTACAAACCCTTCGGGTACGCCCTTCTGCACGAGGCGCATCCCGACCTGCCCATCTTCGGCAGCGAAACCGCCTCGTGCATCAGTTCGCGCGGCGAGTATTTCTTCCCCGTCAGCACCAACAAGGCCGATGGCCAGTCCCATTATCAGATGAGCTCGTATGATCTTTACGCGCCGTGGTGGGCGACCACGCCAGACACCGAATTCACGAGCCAGGACCAACACCCGTTCGTGGCGGGTGAATTTGTCTGGACCGGCTTCGATTATCTGGGTGAGCCGGGACCTTATTACGACAATTACAACGACCCCTCCCGCAGCGCGTACTTCGGGATCGTTGACCTGGCCGGCCTCAAGAAGGACCGGTTTTATCTCTACCAAGCCCACTGGCGGCCGGGCTTGCCCATGGCGCACCTCGTGCCGCAAAGTTGGAATAGGCCCGACCGCGTCGGACAGGTTACGCCCGTCTTCGTCTATACCTCCGGCGATGAGGCGGAGTTGTTCCTCAACGGCCAGTCTCTCGGTCGAAAACAAAAAGGCCCCTACGAATACCGCCTCTGCTGGTTTGACGTGAAGTACCAACCCGGCCAACTTAAAGCCGTCGCTTACCGGCATGGCAGGAAATGGGCGACCGACGTGGTGCAGACCACCGGCCCGGCCGCAAAACTGGCCTTGCAAGCCGACCGCGCCAACATTTCCGCCGATGGCCGCGATCTCTCGTTCATCACCATCCAAGTGGAAGACGCCCATGGCCGGGTGGTGCCCCAGGCGGCCAACGCCCTGCATCTGGCGATATCCGGTCCGGGCGAAATCGTGGCCGCCGACAACGGCGACCCGACCGACTTGACATCATTTCCGTCGCACGACCGCAACGCCTTCAACGGGCTCGCCCTGGCCATAGTACGTGCCACGGGCTCCGGCACGGCCACCTTGGAAGTCAGTTCGCCCGGACTCAAATCGGGCGACGTGAAAATCGATAATCTGCGCTAGTGGGTAAATTTGACTTCGATGATGGGCGTAACGCTGTTGGGCACGTAATGGAGCGGCGTGCCTTCAATGGGCGCAAGCGCCACGCTGCTGTTCATCTGCCAGGCCGGGGGCGACGCCACGAACGGGGCCGCCGCGCTTTGCGGCAGGCGGCTTGCCGCGGACGCTTCCTGTGCCTCCCGAGCTCCCGCCAGGCTGGCTTTCACGCCAGCCTTGGGACTATCGTCCGGAATGTCGGCAAAATCGCGCGGCAGCTCATTCCCGGGCACAAACTGCCAGGGGCCGTTCAGAAAAGGCGCACGATGAAAATAAGAATGCTCCCACCCCGGCCGCCAGGGCCGGCATCATCAAACGTTTCATAGCTCCTCCCTTTTCAACATGGATTATCATTAAATACACTTCACCCCTTGGGGACCAAACCTGTGTAATTAGATTCGGCACAGCATCGCTGCACCGTGACCTCCACCAGTAGCAACCATACTACCGGATTGGCTCCTTTCAAGTTGGCCGCGTCACACCACCTTTTACTTGGACTGCGCCGGCAGAGCGGAGCGACGACGGCGCTTTGGGAATGACCAGGCGTATCCGGTGGTTCAATTGTTGTTCGGAAAGCGGTGTCGCGCTGCGCTTGCCACCGCAGTCCAAAACGCAGGCGCGGGAAACCCAGAATTTCCCGTGCGGGGCCAAAATACGATTAAAGGATGGGTCGCGCCGGGCACCTTGCGGGTAAAACCAGGGAATTAGCCGTGGGCGCGTAAATCGTATATCGTGTATCGTAAGTCGCGATGGCCGCCACGGCCCGCGCTGCCGGCAATTGACAGGGGGCGTTCTCTGTTGGAATGTGAAGCCAGACATGTTATGCGGAAGGGCAGCAACCTTGGTCGCGGTGCTGGTGATGGCCACGGCCGCCGCGGGCATTGGCGCAGAGCCGGACCGGGTAACGCTCAGCGGCCATGTGCCAGCCGCGGTTTTCAAACTGGCGCCCAGCGGTCGCCTGCCCGCGACGAATACTCTAACCCTCGCCATCGGACTGCCGTTACGGAATCAGAGTGGACTGGGTGATTTGATACGGCAATTGTACGATCCGGGCAGCACCAATTATCACCAATATCTTTCCACAGCGGAATTCGCCGCCGCATTTGGCCCGACGGAACAGGATTACCAGGCGGTGGTGCAATTCGCCCAGAGCAACGGCCTGTCGGTAGACGCCACGTATCCCACCCGCCTGGTGCTGGGCGTGACGGGCGCGGCGTCTGACATCGAGCGCGCCTTCCACATCACGCTGCGTACCTATCATCTTCCCACGGAGGCGCGTGATTTTTTTGCGCCGGACACGGAGCCCTCGGTGCCGGCCAATCTGCGGGTGAGTGACATCGAAGGCTTGAACGATTTCGTGCCGCCCCGCCCGCTGTCACATCGGGTCAGCCGCTCTCAGGCCCGGCCCTTGAGCTTCAACGGTTCCGGTCCGAACGGTGAGTATGCCGGACCCGATTTTCGCAACGCTTACGTGCCGGGCACCCGCTTGACCGGGGCGGGACAGACGGTGGGATTGTTCGAATTGTCCTCCTACTACAAGTTGGACGTCACCAATTACGAGAACATCATCGGCCAAATCATCGGTTATACCAACCATGTTCCCCTCACCAACGTGGTCGTCGGGAGGCATTCGCCCGGCACGGCGAACAACCTGGAAGTGGCCCTGGACATCGAGATGGCCATCGCCATGGCGCCGGGCTTGTCGCGGGTGATCGTCTATGAGGAAAATTATTCGGGCACCAACACCCCCGCTCTCATTTTGGGCCGCATGGCCAGCGACAATCTAGCCAAACAAATGAGCAGTTCCTGGTCCTGGGGCGGCGGCCCCACCAACACCGTGGACAATGTCCTGCTGGAAATGGCCGCGCAAGGGCAGTCGTTTTTTCAGGCCTCCGGCGACAGCGACGCCTACACCGGCGCGAACCAATTGGACAACGCCAGCGCGGCCGTTGCGCCCGTGGACAGCACCAATCTTACCGCGGTGGGTGGAACCAGTTTGACCATGAACGGTATCGGGGCGTCGTGGGCTGCCGAAACCAACTGGAACTACAATTTGAACGGCATTCCCAATGAAGGTTCGGGCGGCGGCATCAGCTCCTATTACACCATTCCCTGGTGGCAACAAAATCTCAACCCGGCGGACAATCAAGTGTCGGCTGCGTTTCGGAACGTCCCCGACGTGGCGCTGATCGCCGACAATGTTTTTGCCTGTTACGACGATGGCACTGACAATGGAGCTGATTATATCATGGGCACCAGTTGCGCCGCGCCGTTGTGGGCGGCGTTCACCGCGCTGGTCAACCAACAATCCGCCTTGTCGGGACACCCCCCGGTGGGATTTCTCAACCCCGCACTGTATGCCATTGGCGCCGGAACCAATTACACCGCCTGTTTTCATGACATCACCGCCGGCAACAACATCGGCACCAACACGCCCGGCCTCTACTACGCCACCAACGGCTATGATCTTTGCACCGGCTGGGGCACGCCCACGGGAACCAATCTCATCAACGCACTTGCTCCGTATCCTTACGTCGTCACGCCGCCCGCCAGCCAGACGGTCACCAATGGGAACAACGTGAGCTTCAGCGTCACCGCCGGCGGCCAGCCGGCCTTCAGCTATGCGTGGCAGTTCAACGGCACCAATCTGTCCGCGGGCAGCAACCTATCCGGCAACCAAGGCAACGTGCTGACCATCACTTCCGTCACGCCTGCCAACGCCGGCAATTACCGCGTAGTGGTGGCCAACAACTATGGCGCCGTGACGAGCAGCGTGGCCACACTCACCGTGGTTTATCCGCCGTTATTCTCCGCTGACCCGACAAATTTAACCGTCCTTGGTGGCGGCAACGCGGTGTTCAGCGCCATGGTTTCCGGCGCGACGCCGCTGTCGTATCAATGGCAGCAAAATGGCCGGAACCTGGTGAATGGCGGCGATGTGTCGGGCGCCGCCACCAACGTGTTGACGCTCACGGCCGTGACCACCAACAACGCCGGCAATTACAGCCTCGTGGCCACCAACCTCTTCGGCTCGGCTACCAGCAGTGTGGCCAGCCTGACGGTGGTGTTGCCGCCGGCCATTACCGTTGCGCTGACCAATCAAACGATCCAATGCGGCAGCAACGCCATTTCGAGCGTGACCGCCAGCGGGACCTCGCCGTTGGCCTACCAATGGAGCCTGGACGGGGTGACCCTGGCTGGCGCGACCAATAGCAGCCTCCTGCTGACCAACGTCCATTTTCCCAACCACATCGTCGCCGTCGTCGTGACGAACCTGTACGGAACCATGACCAATTCGGCGATGTTGACCGTGGAAGACACGCTTCCGCCGGTTATTACCTTGCTGGGCGCCAATCCGTTTTTCGTGGAACTGGGCCAGCCGTTTGTTGACCCGGGCGCGACGGCGTATGACCTTTGTGCCGGAACCGTGCCCGTGACCAGTAGCGGCACCGTCAACAC
>JBEKMW010000058.1:0-27930 GCA_049523455.1 Verrucomicrobiota bacterium
GAAAACTCGAAGCATTACTTTATAAAATGGGAGTGGCCATGGTGAAGGAACATCGCCGTGTCCGCAAAACCCTCCCAAAATTACACCTCAAATCCTAGTGGCATTGGGTTGGAAACCCGCGATACAGCAGACTGGAAGTCTGCGCTACGGCACGCGCGGGACCGGACTAAATATCCGGGCTAGGCGAGCGTGCCATGGGTGCCGTCGCAGAACGGCGCATTTTTCGAGTGTTTGCAGCCACACCATGCCACAGTCCGGGCCTCGGTAATTTCCACTTGTTTCGGTGTGAAACCCGTGCCTTTGTGCGAGCCGTCGCAAAACGGCTGCGATTTTGACCGGCCACATGCACACCACCAATAAGTACCGGGCTCGGCCGCTTGAATGAAGGGAGATTTCTGCGCGATAATTGGCTCCATAATATGGCATCGCTATGCCACTTCAGCGAAAACGCAAATTGTCCTGCAGCAATCTCGGCCTCGGCGATGATGGCGTGTTAAAATCAGAAGGGTCGCTGCCGACGCCAGATTCTGTCCAAAAGGCCGTTCTGTACAAAACAGTTAAATTATTTTTGAGGCATTTCGACCGGTTTCGGCTAATACTGGATGAAAAGGAAAACCGAAACCAATTTGATTATGAAAAACAAACTGCAACTGCGAACCGCAGCAGCACTATTGATCATCCTTGCCTCAATGGCAGTCGTATCTGCCCAACCGCCTCCTAAAAGCGCGCCGGAGGTCAATCCGGCTACTGGCCTGCCGGTAACACCGCCCGCACCAGCCGAACCGCAATGGATAAGTTCAGATTGGAAGGATCCAGACATCGTCTTGACCAACGTTAGCCTCGACCATATACCGATAAGCGAGGTAGCCCGATATTTACGCGAAACGTTCAAGGATTATTTCGACGTCCTGCTGCCGGACTCGGGCAATCCCGGCGTGCAAACCATAGTGGTTCTTCAGTTGAAGCACGTTAAGGCCAGTGAGGTGTGTAACGCGATGAACATGCTTTTTCAAAACGATCGGACGCCATTGCGTTGGGAATTAAAAATGAATTACAGTCGTCCGACGGTGCAACTGCGCGTGCTGCTCGACAGTCCGCCGGAATCAAAGCGGATGACCTTTTTCGTAGGCGATCTCATCGGCGACGAAAAATCCGGTGGCATGACCATGAAGCAAATTGTTCAAATCATTTCCGACGTCTGGGCAGAGGCTTACAATGAACCGGGCGTGGTCCAATTCTACGAACCGGCACAGTTGATAATCGTGACCGGCACACAGGAGCAAATTGATTTTGTTGACCGCACGATCGCCGCGCTGCAACGAAAAGTCGAGATGATGCGCAGAGAACAACTCAAATCCTCTGGAACCAAAGCGAAAACAGAAGCACCAACAGCCAGCGATGCTGCCGCACCCAAGTGAATCCGAGTATGATTGCATGATCGTCTCAGCCACTTCGATGCGGTTTGTTGCAGGAGAGCCGACGCAACGCCCGATTGTGGACGCATTCAACTTGCAAACCGCTGCGCACAATCCTGATGATGCGGCGCGCCTCCTTGTGGCCGCCATTGCACGCGGTGACGAGGTGGCGTTCCGCGAATTCTATGACCGCTATCACCGGCGGCTGTTGCGGTTTGTGCTGGTGCTCGCACGCGGCGGTGAAACGCTGGCGCAGGACGTGGCGCAGGCAGTCTTCGTAACGGCAGCGGCCAAACTTCGCCGCGTTGAAAGCGAAGAACATTTATGGCACTGGCTGGCGCGCGTCGCCCGGCAGCAACTCGCGAAAACCTGGCGGCAACGCCAACGGGATGCTGCCGTCATTGGCATGGCGGACTTGCCGGAAATCTCCGGCGACGTCGCCTCCGATTCATTGCTGGAAGAAAGCCTTGATGCGGCCTTACAAGCGACCGAGGCGGAAGAAAGGCAGTTGGTCGAATGGTTTTATTTTGACCGGTTAAGCCACAAGGAAATCGCCGAGCGGCTCGGTACTACGCCCAAGTCGGTGTCCAGCCGTCTCGAACGGGCGCGGGCGAAATTGCGCTCGGCCATTACGCGGAGGTTGTCGCATGAAACCTGAAAAGCAACAATTGATAGACGAACTGCTCGACGGCGAAAGCCGGCGCGAAGCCACATTGCTCACAGGTTCGAGGATTCTCCGCCGCCGCCGGCATTGGCGTACGGCCCGGCGAGTTCTGGCTTTGGGCCTGTGCATTGCGCTGGCAGGGATGCTGGTTAAGGAGAATAAATCGCGCCAGCGGCCCGCTCAAACGGTGTCACAAACACCGAAGCCCGCGGTGCCTACCGAGCCGCGGTCCCTAACCGATGACGAATTGCTCGCGCTTTTTCCAAATACACCGGTCGGGCTGGCAACGCTGCCCAATGGCAGGAAGCTTCTGATCTTTCCCCGGCCCGGCGACGAAGCCCGGTTTATTACCCGTTTGTGAATGAACGGCATCGTGCGGGCGGCTCTTCCGGGGTTCAAAAGTTACAGCTTGCCCAGTGCGGCCTGCAACGCCAAGTCCTTCACTGGTCGAGTTCAAAAAGCGCCAGAGGGCTGGCGCACTCCGGGACGCTTCGCGGGCGGTGCTCAGTCAAGCCGGTTTGCGCAGTTGCACGAGCGTGGCGCCCCAACCGCCGAATTGCGAGTGATCCAGCGTGAATGAAACCACTTCCGGATGCTTCGCGAGAATCGCATGCACGGTGCGGCGCAGGTGGCCCACGCCTTTGCCATGGATGATGCGCACCTGCAGGATGCCACGCGCCTGGCAGGCGGCCAGATAATCCGGCACCAGGTCTTTCACCTCGCGCGGATTAAACGTGTGCAAATCCAGCACGCCATCAATGGGGAGTTCCACTGGTTCGTCAGCCATGCGTATTTCCCGGTGTTAATTGTCTCCGAACCCAGGCTTTTGCTTCATGGGGCGTTTTCAATTCGTCGGCCAGTTGTTGCTCGCGGATTTCCTCCAGCAACGCGCCCATCGCCGGGCCGGGTTTCATGCCCAGCTTGATCAAGTCCCGGCCCCGCAGCAGTGGCGGGCGGATTGTGGGCTGCCGCTTCAACTCCGCCGCTTGGGCGATGAGGAAATGGTAGAACACCAGGCTGCCGTGTGAACCGAGGCAATCCAGCCGGTGCAGTTCCAATTCCAGCGGAAAGGTGGGCCGCATCAACAGCCGCCGTAGCGTCGCCTTGCGCATCTGTTTCACGTCCTTGAACTGCATGTGATTGCGGACGCACGCGGCGATTTCCTCGATTTGCTTTCTGGGAAACCGGAGCCGCTTCAGCATTCGTTCCGCCATCGCCGCGCCGAGCTTTTCATGCCCATAAAAATGGATTGTGCCCGTGGCGGGATCACGCTCGGCGGTGGCCGGTTTGGCGATGTCGTGCAAAATCACCGCCCATGGCAACGACGCGTGCGCCTGCGGCGACATCTTATTCAGCATCAACCGGATATGCTCGAACACGGTGCCTTCCGGATGAAAATCCGGCGATTGCTCGCATACGATCGTCGCAACGAGTTCAGGCAAAATGAATGACAGCAATTGGCTGTCGTGGAGCAACGCCAGACCACGGGCGGCGGGCGACTCGCTGGGAGTCCCGCCTTCAGGCGGCTTGAGAGCTTTACCGCCGGAGCCGCCTGAAGGCGGAACTCCCAGCGGGAGCGCCGGCGGCGCGAACAGCTTGATCAGCTCATCACGCACGCGCTCGGCGCTGATACGTCTGATGTTGGGCGCGAGCGCCTGGACGGCGGCGAAAGTTCGCGGCTCAATCTCGAATCCCAATCGCGCGGCAAAGCGCACAGCGCGGAGCAACCGCAAATGGTCCTCGGCAAACCGCTCCTCCGGCGGGCCGATGGTGCGAATGATCCTCGCGCGCAAATCCTTTTGGCCGCCAACCCAGTCGTGAATTTTCTGCGTGACCGGGTCGTAGAACAGACCGTTTACGGTGAAATCACGGCGCTGGGCATCGGCCCGTGCGTCGCTGAATATGACCTTCGCCGGACGACGGCCATCGTGGTATTCGGCCTCGGCGCGGAACGTGGCCACTTGAAACTGGTGCCCGCCTTCGATGACCACCATCACGCCGAACTTCCGTCCAATGGCCATCGTATGCTTGAAGAGTTTTTCGATTTGCTCCGGCCGCGCGGAGGTGGCGAGGTCGAAATCCTGCGGTTCGGAGCCGAGCAGAAAGTCACGGACGCAGCCGCCCACCCAGAAGGCGGCAAAGCCGGCGGCTTGGAGGCGGCGAGCGATCCGGGCAGCAATTGCGCGCGGCGAAGAATTCACGAAAACAGGTTAACGCAAAGGCGCAAAGAGGCAAAGGCGCAAGGCATTCATTGAGGTCGTTTGATCACCGTTGAGAGCTCAGAGTGGCCTGGAGACTGGACGCTGGGAAATAAGGGAAGCCGGGAAATCCGCTTGATTTTGGGACGGTTTGAAAGTTAATTTGAGCTATGACAACGGCAGGATTAGTCCGCCCCAAAGCAAAGGCAAAACGCCTTTGGACCTACGCTGAAATGGTTGCCGAACTGCCGGAAACCAGGCAGCCGGTCGAGTTGTGGAATGGAGAAATCATCATGTCGCCCGCCCCCCACCCTGAACACCAGGAAATAACCCTCAACTTCGCTTCCGCGCTTAAGGAGTTTGTCTCGCGTCATGATCTCGGCAAGGTTTATACCAGCCCGGTGGATGTCGTGCTGACTCCACGCAGGGTAGTACAACCAGACGTTTTGTTCATCGCGAAGGCGAGGCTGGGAATCGTAAAGCAATGCATTGACGGCGTGCCGGATCTGGCAATGGAAGTGATTTCCGAACATAGTTGGCAGCGCGATCGCATCGAAAAGAAAGCCCTCTACGAACAAGCCGGACTCCCGGAATACTGGATTGTTGATCCGGACAGCAAAGCCATCGAGGTGTTCGCTCTGGCCCAAGGGATTTACCAACTGCACAGCCGCGCGGCGCAGAGTCAAACGGCGACTTCCCAACGGATTGCCGGTTTCGGAATTTCGTTCAAGAAGCTGTTGCCCTGAACCGCTTGGCTTTGTGTCAAAAGGTCATTTGCCCCCCCAAATCTGTATTACATGCGCCACGCCGAATTTTACGGCGTCGGCGGAGAGCGAGGGGCTGAGTTCGAAGACTTTGATGTGCCCGGGTTTCACAAACGGTTTCAGTTTCGCGTAATCAATGGTCCCGGTGCCGGGCGCGGCGTGGTCACCGGCGGGAAAGACCACATCGTGGATGTGAAAGCCGGCCAGGCGCGGGGCGAGCGATGCCAGGTGCCGCACATGTTGGATGAAGCCGAGGTTCTCCTTGATTTGCGCGTGGCCCGTGTCGTGCCAATAAGCCACGGTGGAGCCGTTAAACTCCTGGAACAACTTTTCAAAATCGCCCTCGAGCGGGATTTCCTCGAGCGCCTGGCGATTTTCGATGCCCAGTTTGATCCCGCGTTTTTCCGCTTCGGGCAGGACCTGCTTCAAGGTGGCATAGACGTTTTCCACGAACGGCTGCTTCCTGGCTTCGCGCTTGGCGGCGGCCTCCACCCGGAGTTTTTCGTATCGCGGTGTGTCCCGCTCGCCGCGTTCGAGGAGGGTGCATAATTTACCGGTGTAATCCTTCAACTCGAGGCGGCCCAAGTGGAGCACCACGACCGGCGCGTGGACGCGCGTGGCAAATTCCAGCGTTTTTAGCGTGTATTTCAGGGCCAACTCGCGCTCGCGCGCTTTGGCGGCGGAAAACTCGTAAAGGTTCGGCGCCGCGTTCGTAACGCCCAGCGGCAGCGGGCAGAAATTATGCAGGCTGGAAATTCTGATTTCACCCGCGTCCACGGCTTCCAGGATGCCGGGCACGAGGGCGAGCCGGGTGCCGTGGCTCAATTCGGCGTACTCAAAACCCAACTCACGGACCTCGCGCAGCATGGCGCGGCCATCGGTGTGCCGGTGGGAATTCCAGCAGGTGGACAGGGAATACATGGTTCAAAAACGTTGAAGCGTTGAACCGTTAAAGCGGCCACCCAGGCCACGCTTCAACGCTTCAACGCTTCAACCGGGTGCCAAACCTACATATCGGCGTAACGGGCGCTCAGCATGGCGGAAAAGCGCGCGGCTTTTTCCTTGCGGCGGCGTTTTTCGCTCGGCTTTTCAAAATGCCGGTGATTGCGCACGACCTTCAAGGTCCCTTCGCGGTCAACTTTCTTCTTCAGCCGCCGCAATGCGCGTTCTACCGGTTCGCCTTTTTTTAATCTAATCTCGGTCAACCCAACTCACTTCCTTTCCGGGGGCGAGGTAAAACCGCTCACGGGCGGTTGCTCGCAATTTAAGTGGTTGGGCAGTATGCCTTGAGGACGGGGGACGTCAATGCGAAAAGCCGCTGACTTTTAGCCGTCGCGACGTTAACTTCAGCGCCGTGAATATACGGAATGGCAAAAAGCCCGGCGACCCCGAGTTGGAGGCGCGCATCCAGGAACTCATCCGGTTCAAGGGCGGCGGCTATAACGAAACCGAAGTCGCGGACATCATCGAGAACGCGCTCAAGCTGCTGACCGACGTCAAGGACACCGGCGACGTGCGGGTGATCCAGGTTGCCTTGCGCGAATTGCGCTACTCGTTCCGTCTGTTCGCGCCTTACGCCGGCAAACGCAAGGTGACGATTTTCGGTTCGGCGCGAATCCTGCCGAGCCAGCCGGAATATCGGCAGGCCACTGATTTCGCGCGCAAGATTGTGGAGGCCGGATTCATGGTCATCACCGGCGCCGGACCGGGCATCATGCAGGCCGGCCACGAAGGCGCCGGACCGGAAAACAGTTTTGGCGCCAACATCCGCCTGCCGTGGGAGCAAACGGCCAACCCCGTGATCCGCGAGGACAAAAAGTTGATCACGTTCAAATATTTCTTCACGCGCAAGCTCATCTTCATCCGCCACTCGGATGCCATTGTGCTGTTTCCCGGCGGATTCGGCACGCTGGATGAAAGTTATGAGGCGATTACCCTCATGCAGACGGGCAAGAGCCAGCTCATGCCGCTCGTGCTCATGGACCGCCCCGGCGGCACTTATTGGAAAACCTGGGACCGGCAGATTCGCGACCATCTGCTGCACGGCCAGTTGATTTCGCCCGACGATCTGAACCTCTATCACATCAGCAACGACACCAGCGAGGCGGTGGCTGTCATCACGCGCTTCTATCGGAATTTTCAATCCAGCCGGTTTGTCAAGGACCGGCTCGTGCTCCGGCTCAAAGCGGCGCCGTCGGAAGCCGCCTTGCGCCACTTGAACAAGGAATTCGCCGACATAATCGCCGGCGTGCCGCTCAAGGTCATCAAACCCACGCCCGAAGAGGTCAAAGACAACGACAACCTGAACTTTCCGCGCGTCGCGTTTAGCTTCAATCGCCGTGACTATGGGCGGCTGCGGCAATTGATTGATGCGCTGAACGAATAACGGTAACGGCGGTCGGTGACCGCCGCCATGGTGTAACCGCTATTTTCGTCTGTTCAATCGGCGGTGGTCTCATATTCTTGCGGGCGCATGAAAACCTCCGATGAACTGGAAAAATCGGCGGCGCTCCAGGTGGCCGCCTTGATGGCAGCGGCAGCGCGGACGGCGCCCAAGACGCGCGGCATTGACAGCATCAAAACCGCGGCGATTGATGATGAACCGACCAAACAACGGGTCATCGCCCGGATGCGCGAGTTGGCGGCGAAGGAAGACCGGCCCAGCTTCGCGCGGGACGCCGCCAACATCGAACACTCCCCTGCCCTCGTGGTTATTGGCGTGGAATCGAACACCGTCGGTTTGAATTGCGGATTTTGCGGGCAATCGTCCTGTGAGGAGTTGGAGGAAGCGAACGGCGTCTGCGCCTTCAACTCGATTGACTTGGGCATTGCCACGGCATCGGCGGCCGAAGTGGCGGGCCGGTTCCACGTGGACAACCGCATCATGTTCTCCATCGGCCGCGCCTGCCTGGACCTGAAAATCTTCGGGCCGAAAGTCAAACAAGCGCTCGGTATCCCGTTGAGCGTGACGGGGAAGAACCCATTCTTTGACCGGAAAGGGTAGAAAATTTTCAAGCATTCCGCGGCCACGGGTTCGCATTTGGCTGAGCAGAATTTTTGGTTTGATTCGGCCTGACAAAATACCGGGCGCTCGCCAGTGGTTGGCGGTTTGACGTTGGAGGTTGGAGGTTCCCGACTGTCCGGTCAGGGGCCGGCCACGGCCGACTCGGTGGCCAGGCCGACTTTGACGATTTCCAATTGTTGGAGCACGTCGAGCACGTTGATCATGTTCTGGTATTCAACGTCGTCGGCGCCGTTTACCACCACGCTGATGTCCGGGTTGTCCAACTGCAACTGGCGCAGCTTGTCTTTGAGTTGCGGGATGGTAACGAATTGATCATTCAAGAAGGTTTGTCCTTTGGCATTGACCACGATCTTGTTGATTTTGGGTTTGGGCTGGTTGGCGGAGGGTGGTTTTTTGCTCGAAGGCAGGTTCATCTCGAGGTTGTTCATCATCTGCGGCGTGGTGATAATGAAAATGACGAGCAGCACGAACACCAGGTCCAGCAAGGGCGTGATGTTCAACTCACTGAGCGAGCTGTGGTGGCTGCGGGAGGTTTTTTTCATTGGAGCAGTTGTTCGGACTCCGGCTGCACGTCGAACCGCACGACGATATGGGATGGGAAATTGGTGGGCGGCGGGCGGTCCATGCTCGTGACCTCAGCCAAGGCGCGGCGCACGGATTGGTCCCACACTTCGTTGCCGGAGCTCTTCTCCCACACCGGATTGCTGAGTTCTCCCTTGCGCCCCACCGTAATGCCCACCTCGGCAACGAAATTGGCGTCATCCACGTCATCGGGCCGGACCCATTTGGAGCGGAGCGCGTATTCCACCGAGCTTTTGTAAAGCTGCACCGGGTCGGTGCTGCTGATGACTTCCTTGCCACCATCAAACTCAAATGATGGGAGTTCCGCCGCGGGCGGGGCCACCGTGGGCGGCGCCGCCGTGGGGGCCGCGGCGACTTCCTTGGGCGGCTCGATCCTGGGCGCGGCGGCGGCCTTGGGCTGCTCGACTTTGGGTGGCTCGACCTTGGGTTTTTCCGGCGTTTTGGGTTTCTCCGGCGGCTTGGCCTTCACCAAATCAATGGAAATCTTCTTCATTTGTTTGCCCAGCAATCCCTGGCGCGCCGCGAAATAGAGCAACGTGGCCACGATGAGCGCATGAAAGACGAACGAAATGAGCAGGTTCACCTTCGACGAATTGCGCTTTTTGCGCACCTGGGTTTGCGGCAACATAAGCTAAGGCAGAAGGCGGAAGGCGGAAGGCAGAAAGAAGCGGGCGCGCCCGGAGCGGGAAATCACATTTTCCATCATGCCGGCTTCCTTCCTCATTTACCCAGCGGCTCGGTGGCCAAGTCCACCTTGCCCACGTTGGCCTGCTGGCAAACATCGAGCACGGCGCGGATTTGTTTATACTTGGCGTGGCCGTCGCCGCGGACGATGATGTTCAAATCCTGATCGGCCGCCCGCAGGTCTATCAGCGTTTGCAGCATGTCATCGGTCTTGGCGAACCTGGCTTTGTTCAGATACATTGCGCCGTCGGCCTGGACCGTGATGTAATTGGCCTTGCGCGGCGGGTCCTTCAGCCGCTTGGTGGCGTCAGGCAGCTTCAAATCCAGGTCATTGACCGGCGGAATGGTGGTGATGATGAAGATGACCAGCAACACGAACGCCAGGTCCAACAGCGGCGTGATGTTCAACTCCGTCAGCGAATGATGCGCTGTCTTCGAGCATTTTTTCATTGGTCAACCAACTCGTGGGGCTCAGAATTCCTCAACGCGCCGACGATGCGGCCCGCCAGCGCTTCGTTGGCGATCTGGAGTTCCTCGGCGAGCGGACGATGGTCCACATAGACGTGTTCGATCTGGTTGGCGTAACGGCTGGCGAAGCCGTCCAATTCCTGGGTGAGGTGGCGGATGGTGGTGACCATGAAGTTGTAGGCGAACATGGCCGGGATGGCCACGAGCAGGCCGGTGACGGTAGCCACCAGGGCCGCCGCCACACCGGGCGCCATGGCGGTGAGGGTGGCCGCCTTGCTCTCCGCGATACCGGCAAAGGTGGACATGACGCCCCAGACCGTACCCAGCAAGCCAATGAATGGACCGCCCGCGACGGCCGTGGACAACACAATCATTCCTTTCTCCAGCGCCATCGCCTCCGCACCAGCGGCTTCCTCGAGCACCACTTTGACCGCCTCGAAGGACGGCATACTGATCTTGGCCGGGACCGTCTTGGCGTAATAATCGGTATTGGTATGTTCCATCACGTCCGCCGGCTCCAACGTGGCGGCCACGGGCACCGCGACGGGATTGTTTTTCAGGTGGTACGTCACTTCATCGGCGGCGCGAATGTAAAGCTGGTAGGCGGGCGCGCCCTCAAACTCCGCGCCTTGGCGCTGAATGTCCAAGGGGTCGCGCGTGGCATTGTAAGCGGCAAAAAATTTCCTGGAGGCATTCCGCGCGATCACCAACTGCCGGACCTTGGTAATGATGATGGTCCAACTGAACAGCGAAAGCAAAACCAAGGCAATGACCGTAATGATGCCTTCGGTGGTCGCGTTTTTGACGGCGAACACGAAGGCATTGTCAGCAAACAGGGGTTGAACAAACATAGGATTATAGTAGGTCACGCGCCCAAGGCGACACGTTACAAATGAGTTACAATTTCCGGCGCCGCAAGCAAGCGACAAAACCAGGCTTGCATCGTTGCCATCACCGGCGGCCTAACCGGATTGCGGTTTCACCCGCCGGCGTTTCGCTTCATTATTTCCTGTGCCTTCAATTTGTTGCTGTTGCCGCCATTCACCGGGGGTCAGTCCGAAGCGTTTTTTGAACATGGCGTTGAACAAGCGCAAGTGCCGGTAGCCGCAATCGTAGGCCACAGTGACAATTTTGGCGTGGGTAGCCGCCAGCAACTGGCGGGCGCGCTGGAGCCGCAACTCAAGCTGCCGCGCGCGGAACGGCACGCCGAATTCCTTGCGGAACAGACGGCTGAAATGGCGTCCGCTGCAATGCAGGTGGCCGGCTAGGTCAGCCAATGAGCATTCGGAAAGTTCGGCCTCGGTCATCTGGCCGACCAATTCCCGGAAATGGTCGCGCAGACGATTGCCGTGGCGGCCGGCGAAAGCCGGAGTGGCCAGCCACCCGCCGACCGCCCCGGCCCAAAGCTGCAGGAGGGCGCAACGCGTTGCCAGGCGACCCGCCGTGGGCGCGCCGAGGTCACGGCGATGCGAAGACAGGCGCGGCTTGTCGGAGGGAAGCGAAGCCGGATCGGTCAGGCGCATAAATTCCCGGCCCAGAGGCGCGCTGGCGCTGAACAAAACCGTGGGCGGCGAAGGATGGCGAGGCGCGATTTCCAATTGATGCCACTCGGTAACCGTTAGCAAGCCGCTCAAACTGGCCGGACAAACCGTGAAAAATTGCAATTTCAACGGGCCGAGTTGGCTGGCGCGAATCGTGCCACCGGCCTCGCGCAGAAAAATGAGGCCATCGCCGGCGTTGAGCTGGCGCGCCTCGGAGCCTGGTTGCAGCCAATAGCCCGTGCCGTCAGCCACGCGGGCGATCAACCACCCCTGGCTACGCGGATTCCATTCGGCAGAGGGCAAAAGGGTCAATTCCTGCAAGAACAGGTGTCGTTCCACCGTCACAACTCGCCATGCTGCTGGCGAATTGTAAACTCCTGGTGTCAATCTGGCGACAATTTGGAAAATAATGGAATGCCGGTGGCCGGTAGCGGCCAGCCAGCCGCAAGGCCAATTGGCGAGGGATTAATACTATTTTGCGTTCAAAGCGCCATGAATCGGCGGGGCGCGCCGCGCCTCAACTCGGACTGCGCAGACATGTCTGCGTTTTGGTTCGACGCGACATGTCGCGTCGAAGAAAGCGGCGGCGTGCCGCCGCACTCCACACGAATTGTCGCGTTTTGAAAGCAAAAAAAGTGCGCTCGATTGCGCTACGACCGGGTCAACCGCGCAACATAAGCGCCATCCACACCGTCGCTAAAGGGCAGCAGGGTGCGCTCCTGGCCCAGCTCGAAGCCGCCAGGTTCGGCAAGAAATGATTTCACCACTTCGCTGTTCTCCTCCGGTTCGAGGCTGCACGTGCTATAGACGATAACGCCGCCGGGTTTTAAGGCGGCAGCGGCCTGCCGGAGCAACTGCAGTTGCGTCCGTTGCAACCGTGAAATTTCATCCGGCCGGATCCGCCAGCGCAAATCCAAACGGCGGCGCATGACGCCGGTATTCGAGCACGGAGCGTCCACGAGGATTCGGTCGAAAGTTGAAGCTGGCCGGCCGGGGGTTGAATGCAAAACGAGTTCCACGCAGGTCACTCCGAGCCGCCGGCAGTTTTCCTCGATCAACTTGAGGCGTTCCTTCGAAACGTCCTGCGCAACAATCCGGCCCCGGTTGCGCATCATTTGGGCGAGATACGTCGTCTTGCCACCGGGCGCGGCGCAGAAATCCAGGATGGATTCGCCGGGCTGCGCGCCGAGCAGAGCCGGGGCCAGCAAGGTGCCGGGGTCCTGCAGATAAAACCCGCCGTCCTGAAAGCTGGGCAGCGACGCCAGCGGCGGGTGGGAGGTTAATTCAAAAACCAGATTCTCCTCCAGCCAGTCGCGCCTGACCAAATCGTATTGGACATTTTCCTGGCGCCAGCGGGCGAGCAGATCGCCGGTGTGGCCCAAAATCTCCGCCGGACCCGGCGGGAGCACGTCGCGAACATCATGACTGGATTGATGAGCCGGCGCGCGCTGGCTGCCACTCGGCGAATCAAATTTGAGCCGGTTGACCCGCGCGAAGGTTCTCGGCGGCTGGTTGTTCCATTCGAGCAATTGGCGGGCGCGGTCGTCGCCAAAAAGTTTGCGCCATTTTTCAACGAGCCAGCGGGGATGGGAAAATCCGGCGGCCGGGTCGGAAATTCTGAGTTCGGCGAGCCGTCGGCGGGTGGGTTCGGCCTCGCGCAGATACGCGCGCAGCAGGGCGTTGACAAAACCGGCCCTGGCGCCAAAGCCGTTCAGCCGGGCCAGTTCCACCGTCTCGTTCACCGCGGCATGGGGAGGAATCCGATCCAGCCAAAAAATCTGGTAAAGGCCCAGCCGAAGGAGCTCCTGCAACAGCGGTTTTTGTTTGCGACCCTCCGTCTTGCGGGCGATGAGCCAATCGAGCGTGGCCTGCCAGCGCACGACGCCGGCGACGAGTTCCCGGCAAAGGCCGCGGTCGGCGGCGGACAATTCCCCTTCCCCGGCGAGCGCAGCCGGCGTTTGGGTTCCCGATTTCCCGCGGTTGGCGGCCGGGGAAGCGCAGGATTGGAAGGCGCGATCGAGCAGGTTCTCGGTAAAATCGCCGCCGGGCGCGCGCCGCTGCTGCAAAACCTGCGCCGCAATTTGTCTTGGATTTTGGCCGCTCACAAAGTTAATATCCCTTTTTACAAGTCGCGAAGCGAGGAAGATGATGATTCTATGAGAGAGGAATTCGAGAAACTGGCCGCCGCCGGCAAGATCGAGGGACGGCACATTGAACCGTTGACCAGGCTGGCCACGGGCGGTTTCTGCATGCACCGGAGTTGGGGTTTTGGCCGGATCAAGACGGTGGACACGGTATTTGCGCGATTTACGATTGATTTTCCCAACAAGCCGGGCCACACGATGGACCTGGCGTTTGCCGCCGAATCACTCAAGCCGATTTCCCGGGAGCACATCCTGGCCCGCAAAGCCACGGACCTGGACGGATTGCGCCAGCAAGCGGCCCATCATTTAGAATTGGTCAAGGTGGTGTTGGACAGCTACGGGGGGCGGGCAACGGCGGACCAGATTCAGCAGGTGCTGGTGCCGGACGTGATCCGCGACGATTGGAAAAAATGGTGGGAAACCGCGCGCCGCGAGATGAAGAAGGACGGCCATTTCATCGTGCCACTCAAACGAACCGAGCCGGTGATATTTCAGGCGCAAGAAACCTCGGCGCAGGCCCGGTTGCTGGCGGATTTCCGCAAGGCCAAGGGATTGAAGGCCCGCGTGGCCGTGGCCGGGGAGGCGGCGCGCAGCATTTCCGACCTGGCCGACCCGGCGGCGGTGGTGAACGAAATCACGGCGGCGCTCAATGCCGATATTGCCACTCATCAACGCACGCAACCGGCGGTGGCCCTGGAAGCCGTATTCGCCCGCGACGATTTGCGGGCGCTGGCGCCGGGGGCGGCCGCTCCGCCCGCCGGTGAGGTGACGGCGGCGCAAATCTGGGCTCAAGACACGGTGAAGTTCGGCCCGGTGCTGGAATTGATTCCGGCGGGCAAACATCATCGCGCGCTGGATTCGTTCAAGGCCGCGAACCCCGACCGCTGGATTGAAGTGCTGCGCAGCTCGCTCAACGTGGTGTCGGCCAAGCTCTGCCGCGAGTTTGCCGCGCTGTTGATGCAGGAAGGCAAAACCGATTTGCTCAAGGAAACGCTCGGCCGCCTAGTCAACCAGCATTCGGCCGCCAGCGAATTGCTGTTGTGGCTGGGACGCGACCGCAGCGACGCGTTTGCGGACCTGCTGGGACCGGAGGTTTTTCGCGCCATGCTCACCGCGATGGAACGCGACCAATTCAATGAACGGCGGTCCAATCGCCTGCGCGAATTCATCCTGGACGACCAGGAATTGCTCGGCGAGCTCACCGCGTCGGCGGACATAGAAGTGATCAAAGACCTCACCCGGGCGCTGCAACTTTCGCCGGTGTTTGACGACATGGACAAGCGCTCGCTGCTGGCACGCCTGGTCAAGGCGCACCCGGTCATCCAGTCGCTCATCAGTGGCGAACAGTCGCGGCAGGAAAGCACACTGCTGGTTTCCTGGGAGAGCCTCGAGCGCCGCAAAGGCGAGTATCAGGAACTGGTGCAGAAGAAGATTCCCGCCAACTCCAAGGAAATCGCCATCGCCCGCAGTTACGGCGACTTGAGCGAAAACCACGAATACAAGGCGGCCAAGGAAATGCAAAAAATTCTCATGCGGCGCAAAGAGGAATTGGAAGGGCAGCTCATGCGCGCTCGCGGCACCGATTTCAGCGGCGTGGGCGCCGACGTTGTCGCCATCGGCACCGTGGTGCAGGCCACCAATCTGAGCGGCAATGTATCGGAAACGTTCACGATTCTCGGGGCGTGGGATTCCGAGCCGGACAAGGGCATCATCAGCTACCTCTCGCCCGTGGCGCAGTCATTGCTCAACCACAAAGTGGGCGACGAGGTGGAGTTTGAATTTCACGGGGCGCAACATCGCCATCGCATCGAGAAAATTGAACCATGGCAGGCCCCGGCACCCAGCGCGCCGACCCTGCCACCGGCGCCCGCAGAAGTCCCGGCGCCCGCGCCCGCTTCTCCGCCGGAAGTTTAGCGCAGCCAGCCGCCACCTTCAGGCCGGCGCACGCAAACCGCCACCGCCAGCCGGAAATCCATTCAGGCTTTTCCGCCAAAGCTCACGTAGTCGTCCAGGTCCAGCCAGTCGAAAAAGGTGGCGATATCATCGCGTTTGGGTGCGATTTTGGAGACGTGCTCGTTGAAATAGGCCCGCGTTTCCGTATCGGTGGGCACGCGCTGTTCGGCAAAAGCCGACCAGGCGGCGATTTCCACCGGTGAACGTTTATGGGTCGCGTTCTGCCGGATCCATTCCAGCACTTCGCCGTCGCTCTTCCCGAGAACGGTTTTCAACTTCTCGGGATCAATGCCGGTGAATTCCAGGAACCGCTGGTCCAGCGGACACGCGTAGTGATACTCGCCGTTCCTGCCGGCGAGTGTCGCGCGGCCTTTGTCGAGCATCCTGGGTAATGTTACATAACCGCCCAGCCGCACGCGCGGGCTGCGCGGCGGAAATTTTGTCAGATCCGGTGTGTCTAATGGCATAATTTTCCTTTTGGTTTTTGTTTTAGCTCACTCCGGCATCGGCCGGATTTTTTGATGGATGTAAATTGCCCTTAAAATTCCCGATTGCAAGCGCCGCGGTCTGGATTGTTTGGCGCCCGGTCGGGCACCAGACAAAATGGCGAATTGCCAGCGGCGCCCGAAAATTTTACCTTGGCCGCGTGAAGCATTCCGGCAAAGCCCTGCAAGCCGCCCTCCGCCTGATTGGCTTGGCGGGCGCCGCCGTGCTCATATTGATCGCCGCGGCCTATGTGGCCGTCGTGGTGGGCGGTTTTTTACTGCATTACCTGGCCTGGGCGCTGGTGGCGCTTTGGTTGGTGTTCACCGCCTTCACGATCATTTTCTTTCGCGATCCGGACCCGCTCGTTCCCACGGCGGCGAACGTGGTCGTCTCGCCGGGTCACGGCACGGTGGACGCGATTGACACCGTGGACGAATCGGAATTCATGGGCGGCGAGTGCCAGCGAATCTCGATTTTCCTTTCCATCCTCGACGTGCACGTGCAATGCGCGCCGGTAACCGGCCGCGTGGCGTATTTCAAATACGCGCCCGGCCAATATCTCAGCGCCCTGAAGGCCGAGTCGGCCAAGCTTAACGAAAACGTGCTCATCGGCCTGGATGCCGCCGACCCGCCGGGCGAAAAGATCGGGCTGCGGCTGATTGCCGGCCTCATTGCCCGCCGCATCCTGCCCTGGGTGAAGGAAGATGACGCGGTTGCGCGCGGCGAGCGCATCAGCCTCATCCAGTTTGGTTCGCGGGTGGACGTTTACCTGCCGCGCCGCGCCAAAATCCAGGTGAAACTCGATGACAAGGTGAAGGGCGGGGAAACGGTGATTGCGTCGTTTGATTGAGGATCAAAATGAGTGGAGAGATTTCAATTCCGAATTCCGAATGCCGAATGGAACGGGCCCGGACAATTTGCCATTCGTCATTCGTCATTCGTCAATTATATCCGAGGAAGAAATAAAATGGAGCCGCCGATTCACCCACCGTCGCCGCAGCACCCGGACGAGAAACTGAAGATTTATTTTCTGCCGAACCTGTTGACGGCCGGCAACCTGTTCTGCGGTTTTGTGGCGCTGACCAAAATCGTGGATGCCGATCCGCTGGCCGACGACTATTTCCGCCAGATTGACTGGGCGCTTTTCTATATTCTGCTGGCGTGCATATTTGACCTGCTGGACGGGCGGGTGGCGCGCCTGGGCGGCGCCGACAGCCCGTTTGGCCGCGAATTCGATTCGCTGGCGGATTTGATTTCGTTTGGCGTGGCGCCGGCCTTCCTGGTGCAGCGGGTCGTGTTGGCGGATGTGTTTAGCGAACACAAACAAATCAGTTGGTTCATTGCCTCCATTTATCTTCTCTGCGGCGCCTTCCGCCTGGCCCGGTTCAACTGCCTGGCCGCGCAGCCCGGCAGCGGAGGCGGCAAGGACTTTCTCGGCTTTCCCATACCGTCGGCGGCGGGCCTGGTGGCTTCGCTCACACTGCTCATCATCCACTTCCACGAGCACGACAAGAGCCTGGGCCCCTGGAATTATTTGCTGGCGGTCGTGCTGGTCTTCTTGTCGGCCATGATGGTGAGCACCGTGCGCTATCCGAGTTTTAAATCGCTGGGCCTGCGGTCGCTGAGCACCTTTACCAAGGCCATTGGCGCGGCGCTCTTCATTGGTGGCCTGCTGATTTTATGGGATCGGGTTCTCTTTTATGTGCTGCCGGCGTTCTTTACCCTCTATCTTATCTACGGTTTTGTGCGCCCCAGCATCTCGCGCGCCTGGCGCCGCGAAATCGAAGAAGAGGACGAAGACGAAGCGGACGCGGCGGACTGAACCATGCCGGATCAAATCAGCATTCTCATTGCCGGGCCCACGGGCGTCTTGATGGGTTGGGTGCTGTCCATGCCCGTGGGGCCGGTCAATTTGACGATCATCAACGGCGCGGCGCAGCGCGGTTTTAAATACGCCGCGTTCATCGGCTTGGGGGCCGCGACGATGGACGTGATTTATTGTACGATTGCCTTCACCAGTTTTTCATCATTCTTCTATATCCGAATCGTCAAGACCTTCATGGAGGTGTTCACGTTTGCATTCATGCTGTTTTTGGGGATGAAATTCCTCTCGGCGAAAACGGTGACGGCGCCGGTGCACCTGGGCGCAGCGGCCAGCCGGCTGGAAAAACGCATTGACGAGAAACTGCATCCGCACTCAGCCTTTATGATCGGCTTTACGCGGGTCCTGGGCAACATGGGGGTGTTGTTATTTTGGATTTTTGCCGCCGCCTATTTCATGTCGCACGAAGCCTATTTCACCACCCATGACTGGGTGGAGGACACCATCGCCGCCAAATGCGCGTTCGTCACCGGCGTGGCGCTGGGGGCGAACAGTTGGTTCCTGATCTTGAGTTATCTCGTGTCGCGCCAGGGTTATGGCCGCTTCAGCGAACAGACCCTGTTGCGCATGCAGCACGTGTCGGGCCTTTGCCTGCTGGCCCTCGGACTGTACGACGGCGGACACATGGCGTGGCAACTGGCCCACCTGGCCCGGCACCGGATGTGATTTGAATTGATATGCTGAAAGCGGGAATCATTGGCCTGCCCAATGTGGGCAAGTCCACGTTGTTCAACGCGGTCACGCGCACGCACAAAGCCGCCGCGGCCAACTATCCGTTTTGCACCATCGAACCTAACCTCGGCGTGGTCACCGTCCCGGACCCGCGGCTCGAGCAAATTGGCCGGGTGGCCAAAGTGGGTTCGCTCATCCCTGCCACGATTGAATTTGTGGACATTGCCGGGCTGGTGCGCGGCTCATCGCGCGGAGAAGGTCTGGGCAACAAATTCCTCGGCCACGTGCGCGAGGTGGATGCCCTGCTGCACGTCGTCCGTTGCTTCGAAGACCCGGATATTGTGCATGTCACCGGCAACGTGGACCCGGTGCGGGACATCGAAATTGTCACCACCGAACTGGTGCTGGCCGATCTGGAAACCACCCGGAAGCGGCGCGAGAAGATTTCCAAGGACGTAAAACGAGGCGACAAGCACGCGTTATTGGAGGAGCACCTGCTGGCGCAGCTTGAAGCGCACTTGAACACAGGCAAACCGGCCAATACCCTCGCGCTGCCTTTGGCGCCCGATGAAAAAAACATCCAGCACGGCTTTTTCCTGCTGACCGACAAGCCGACGATCCTGGCCTGCAATGTCAAGGAAGCCGAACTCACCACTGCGGACCAGAATCCCTTGGTCCAAACGGTGCGCGATTACGCCAGGACGCATTTGGCGTGCGAAGCGGTCGTCGTCAGCGCGCAGATTGAGAGCGACCTGGCCGACCTGGCGCCGGCGGAGGCGGCGGATTATTTGAAAGAACTGGGCGTGACCGAATCCGGTGTGGACCAGCTCATCCACGCGGCGTATCGCGTGCTCGGCTTGCGTACCTTTTTCACCTTCAATGAAAAGGAGGTGCGCGCCTGGACGATCCTCGCCGGCGACACCGCCGTCAAGGCCGCCGGAACGATTCACACCGACTTTGAGCGCGGTTTCATCAAGGCTGAGACCGTCCACTGGGAAGCGCTGATCAAATGCGGGTCCGTCGGGCACGCTCGCGAAACCGGCCATTACCGCATTGAGGGGCGTGACTACGTGGTGAAGGATGGAGACGTTTTGTTATTCAAATTTAATGTGTAAAAGGCACTTGCATTTACGATTTACGATTCACGATTTACGAAACCGTTAAATGCATGGATGGTTAAAGTTGAACGGTGTCGAAAGGGTCTTCCTTGAAAATTTTCCACGCTTGGCGCGCGGATTCCTTTTGGCTGGGAGACAAACGATAGAAACTCGTCCAGAACCGCTCAACCGCGCGGCAGCGATATTTCATTGCAGGCGCGGTGGAGGCGTTTCACGCAAGGCGGTTTCCATGTCCACAAACCGCCCCGCTTCGGCGTCTTTCATGGCTTCCTTGAACTCGTCGGGAATCCATGAATCGTCGTTTTCCATGACAAACTTGGCGACTTGCGCCCGCTCATCCGCCGGCAGCCCTTTGATTTGTTCAATGACCTCTGCTGCGCTCATAGTGAAATTATCGCCGGAATTTTAGTTCAGGCAAGAGGCAATTTGTGCGCGTCCATCCCAAACTGAATTCAGGAAAAGAGTCCATTGGAAATGCGGAATTCGGATTATGAATTCCCGATTTGATTTTATTTGTGTGATTTAGCGAATATTATTTTCTCACCTTTTATCGCGGTGTCGAGGCCTTTCGGCGCACACGAAAGCGGTGGCTTCAGCAGCGCTTTAACGAAACACCAATGGCACGAGGCACGACTTTGTATGAAAATTCGGATTTCGGTGTCCGGACATTGGGTTTGATTATCCCGCGAATCTTACTTCGAAGCCGGTGTCACATCTTTCACCGGTTTTGCGCCTTCATATATTTGCGGCTGTGCGACTGTCGGCGGGAATTCGTGATCAAATGCCCATACATACCAATGCTGGCCGATAGGCTTAAAGGAATCAATCGTCGCCACAAAATGGTTCGTGTGCGCATTGTAAGCAACCCCGTGTCCATCGTGGTGGAAAC
Organism: Verrucomicrobiota bacterium; assembly: GCA_049523455.1. Taxonomy (GTDB): domain Bacteria; phylum Verrucomicrobiota; class Verrucomicrobiia; order Limisphaerales; family UBA11358; genus UBA11358. The sequence continues at coordinate 20,486 of JBEKMW010000058.1, forward strand.
CCCTGAAGAAAACGTACAAAATTCCATCGTGTGTTACTGCGGGAAACTCTTGCTCATGTATCACCGCCCACGGCAACCCGTGAATCGGCTTGGATATTGCCTGATCGCCATCGTCTGAAATGCAGTCGAAAATACAGTCGTTCGTTTGCATGTTCCACCCATTGGTAGCGACAAATGAGTTGACGGCTGACATAGCGTCAGAGCCCACAAGCGTGGGAGCAGGCACCTCGTCCCATTCCAGACCAAATGATGGATCCACGATTGCTGATTCAAATACTGCACGAAGCGCCGATTGCGCTTCCGCATTGGTGAAGGACAAGTCCAAATTGGACGGATCCAATTTTTGCATCTCCTGCATCCTTTGCTGCATTTCCTTTACAAAGCGCTGAAAGAGCCGCTCTTTTTGAGCGGCCGGAGAATCATTTGTGCCAGAGTTATCTGCCGCAAAGGAATTGATTGCGACGAAAATGAACGCAATGACGGCAAAAAAGCGCTTCATGATTTGATTTGACTACTTCATTTTCCGCGGCATTTCAACTCCCGAATTTCGCTACCCAGACTCCAAACTGGTCAGAAACGCCCGCTTCCATTACTGGCATGATGCGCAACGTCTGGTGAACGCGGGAAAAATTGTGAAAGGGTTGGTCCGAGAAACATCACATTTTTGCGCTTTCGCGGTTAATGGTCTAGAAGTTCGCCGAGCCTATAAATGACCGCCCTTTCTCCCTTCATTGTTTGCGTTCATTCAAAACTCAATTCAATCTCGTTTTTTTGGCCGTCCTCATCCGCGTCCGTGGTTAAAAAAAAACAGGAAGCCCTACATTCCCAAACGGTAACGCCGCATTTTGCCATCCACCTCCTGCGCCCACGCGTCAATCCCGCCGCGCAAACACCGCACGTTCTGCAACCCATGCCCCATGAAATACGCCGCCGCGTCCAAACCGGTTTTGCCTTGATGGTCTATGATGACCAGCGGAATCGTGTTTGAGCCGGCGGCCATGAGTTCCCGCATCACGTCCTGCGACAGCAACACGGAACCGGCGATATGCACCGCTTCGAACTCCTCGCGCGAACGCACGTCCACCAGCTTTACGGACGGGTTGCGCTGAAGCAGTCCGGCCAATTCCGCCGGCGAAATCAAGACGCCTGCGTCCTGCTCGTGGCTGGTTTGAATATGTGCCAGCACTTCGGCAGCATCCAGGATGCCGTTGCGCGTGCAAACCTGGGCCAGCGTCTCCTCCGGGCTGAAGCCGCAACTGCTGCACCCGCCGATGTGATACCGGCGGAACAACGCCCGTTGCGCGCCCGGAAAAGCCTCGAGCACCTCGCGCATGGTCGAACTGGCGCCAATTGCTGTCTTTACAGGCATGAATCAAATTAACCCGAACCATCATTTTGTCGAAAGCAAAGTCATCGCTTGGGAGTGCGGCAACAGGTTGCCGCTTTCCTTCGACGTGACCTGTCACGTCGTTCCAAAGCGCGGACGTGTCCGCGCACTGCAAATTCCCTTGCCGCTGCCGTCCACTTTCCGCTTTTGCAGTTCATGGGCAAAACCTACACTATTGCCATGAACATGGCTGGTTTTCCCGTGTATCGTCCGCGCCGGTTGCGGCAATCGCCGGCATTGCGACGGTTGGTGGCCGAAACGCGCCTGAATACCGAACAACTTGTGTTGCCCCTGTTCGCGCGCTCCGGCCGCAAGTTGCGGCATCCCATCGCGGCCATGCCCGGCGTTTTTCAGCTTTCGCCGGATGAAATTGTCCACGAAGCGGCCAAGGCCCACGCGCTCGGCGTTCCGGCCATTTTGCTCTTCGGCATTCCCGACAAAAAGGATGCCAAGGCCTCCGGTGCTTACGCCAAGAACGGCATCGTCCAGCAAACGGTGCGCTTGCTGAAGAAGGAACTTCCGTCACTCCTGGTCGTCACGGACGTTTGCCTGTGCGAATACATGGCGCACGGGCACTGCGGCCTGGTTTCGCAGGGCCGAGTTTTGAACGACCCCACGCTGAAGCTCCTCGCGCAAACGGCCGTGAGCCATGCGGAGGCGGGCGCCGACATCATTGCGCCCAGCGACATGATGGATGGCCGCGTGGCTGCGATTCGCGCGGCGCTCGATAAGGACGGTTTCCATGACACGCCCATCATGAGTTACGCGGCGAAGTTTGCGTCGGCCTTTTACGGGCCGTTCCGCGAAGCCGCTGAGTCGGCGCCGAAATTTGGCGACCGGCGCAGTTATCAGATGGACGCGGCGAACGCGAACGAAGCGTTGCGCGAGGTGGCTCTGGATATTCAGGAAGGCGCGGACATGGTGATGGTCAAACCGGCGCTGGCATATCTGGATCTCATTCATCGCGTGAAGACGGAATTTGGATTTCCCACGGCCGCCTACGCGGTGAGCGGCGAGCACGCGATGATCAAAGCGGCGGCGGCGCGCGGCTGGATTGACGAGCGCGCGGTAACGCTGGAAAGCCTGCTGGCCATGCGGCGGGCAGGCGCGGACATCCTCATAACCTACGCCGCGGCCGGCGTGGCGCGATGGTTGAAATAGTTGCAAGCCTGTGGCCGGCACCCCATTCATTTTCCAGAAATCGAACCGGCGCATTGCCGCGCTGGCGCTGGTGGTGTTTGCCGTGGACCAGTTGACCAAATGGCTCGTGCTGCACCGCATTCCTAAATACGATGAAAAGGTCGTGATTTATGGCTTCTTCAAATTCGTTCACTGGGGCAACACGGGGGCGGCTTGGAGCCTGTTCAGCGGGAACAACATGATGCTCGCCGTGGTCGCGTTGTTTGCCCTCGTCGCCCTTTTTCTCACCCGCCATCATTTTGATTCGCACACCTTGGCCGGCCAGATTGCGTTCGGTTTGATTTTCGGCGGCATTGCCGGCAACCTCACCGACCGCCTCCTGCCCGACCGCCATGAAGTGGTGGATTTTCTGCGCTTCTACCTCCTGCAACGCGGCGGCTATGAAATCGGTTTTCCCGCCTTTAACGTGGCCGACACCGCCATCTGCACCGGCGTGGCCCTCATTTTTCTCATCACCTGGAAAAACGAGCACGCCGCCAGGCCCGCGACTACCGACAAGTGATGGGTAACATGAGGAATTTTCAGCCAATGCCCGGCCAGTGCTTCCGGTCACGTTTCACGTTTCACGGGTCACGTTGAAATGTCCTCGCGCACGGAAACCTTCACGATTGAGCAATCGCGGCCAGGCACGCGGCTCGACACCTTTCTGCGCGAGAAATTTCCCGCCGCCTCGCGCGTGGCGCTGCACCGGCTCATCGAACAAGGCCACGTGCGCGTCAATGGCCAGCCGGTCAAGCCCACGCATTCGCCGCGCGCCGGCGAACAGGTGGAAGTGCACTGGCCGGAGGCGCGGCCCGCCAAAGCCCAGCCCGAGGCAATGCCGCTGGACATCTTATTCGAGGACGAATCGCTGCTGGTGTTGAACAAACCGGCCGGCCTCGTGGTGCATCCCGCCGCGGGACACGAGGAACACACGCTCGTCAACGCCTTGTTGCACCATTGCGCGGGCCGGCTCAGCGGCATCGGCGGCGTCGCCCGGCCCGGCATTGTCCACCGGCTCGACAAGGAAACCAGCGGCTGTCTGGTGGTGGCCAAAAACGACGTGACGCACCTGGCCCTCTCGAAGCAATTCTCCGAACGGCGCGTCGAGAAAATTTACCATGCCATTGTCTGCGGCGAACTGGGGCGCGACTCCGGCGAGGTCCGCGCCGCCATCGCCCGGCATCCAACCCATCGCCAGCGCATGGCCGCGCGTGACGACGACGCCGGCCGTGCCGCGCACACCAGTTGGCGTGTGCTGGAAAAGCTGAATTCGGCCACCCTCGCCGAGGCTCGAATTCATACGGGGCGAACGCACCAGATTCGCGTCCACTTCCAGTTTCTTGGGCATCCGCTCCTAGGCGACACGACTTATGGGCCGCGGCAAAACCGGAAATTGGCGGAATTGACCGGATACCGCGCGCCGCGGGTGATGTTGCACGCCCGCGAACTGTCGTTTGTTCATCCCGGCACCGAACGATCCATGATCTTTGAGGCGCCCTTGCCGGAGGATTTTCGGGAGGCGTTGAAGGCCCTGCGCGCGTGAGGCCCACCAAAGACAGTTGCCCGCGCTGGCTTCCTGCGGCAAACTAGGCGGAATGTCCGTAACCGGAACACGACTTAACTCGCTGCGGCTCAGCGGCCTCGAAAATCGAAGGCTGGCGCTGGCGCTGGCCTTGTCGCTGGCCGCCCATTTGCTGGCCTGGGGCGGCTATGCCACGGGCGAAAGATTCGGCTGGTGGCACGAGCTTCATTGGCCGGCCTGGATGCACCGGTTGAACCAGATCATGACCGTGGTGGCGATGCCGGTGCCGCATGAAGAGCCGCCGCTCACCTTGGTAACGGTGGACCAGCCGTCGGCCGAGCCGCCGACCAGGGATACCCCGTATTTTGCCTCTCAGAACTCGCGGGCGGCCAATCCCGACGCGGATCGCGACACCGACAAACCCAAAATCAACGGCAAGCAGACCGACGTGCCCAAGACCGAGACCGTCCTCAAGCCCATTTTCAACAAGACACCCCCCACGCCGCCGCAGCAGGAATCGAAGCCAGAGGTGGCCATGAACTCAGGCGATTTGACGCTGGGCAAACCGCTGGCGCCGCAGCAGCCGCCCGACCAGCCGCCGCGGCCGCGCACCATCAAGGAAGCGCGCGCCCAACTGGCCCACCAGTTGCCCGGTCTCCAGATGCACCAGGAAGGCGGCGTACCCAATCACGCCATCAACCCCTCGCTCGATGTCAAGGTGACGGGCTTTGCCGATTATGACGAGCGTTTTGTCGAAGCGGTAAGCCAACATTGGTACGATTTGCTCGATAGCCAGCAATTCGCCCTGGACCGCACCGGCAAGGTCACCTTGCGGTTCCACTTGAATTACGACGGCACAGTCACCGAAATGAATATTCAGGACAACACGGTCGGTGATTTGCTGGGATACGTTTGCCGCAAAGCGGTCACCGACGCCGCGCCCTTTGAGCGTTTTCCCAGCGACATGCGGCTTAAACTGGGCGATTTCTGTGACGTGCAGTTTACATTCTATTACGACACTTATTGAGCCGCCATGCGATAATTTTTATGCACTTAGCCATTTATCTTTTACTCGGCGCCACTTCGGTGGTGGGGTTGGCCTTCATCGTGGAACGTTCGTGGTCATTGCGGTGGTCCAAGGTCGTTCCGCCCGAAATCACCGCCTCGCTCGCGGCTTGCCGGTCGCGCACGGATGTCCAGGCCCTTTGCCGCGTGTGCGAAGCCAAGCCGTCGCCGCTCGGCCGCCTGCTCCTGTTCGCCGCCACGCACCTGGATTGGCCCAAGGATGACAACGTGGACGCCTTGCAAAGCGCCGCCCGCCACGAAATCGTCCAGCTGGAACGGGGCCTGGTGGTGCTCGAAATCATCGTGGGCATCGCGCCGCTGCTTGGTTTGGTGGGCACCATCGCCGGCATGATGACGGTGTTCCGCGACGTGGGCCAGGCCGGCTTGAACGACGCGGCGGCTCTCGCCCAAGGAATCGCCCTCATCTTGAACGCCACGCTCATGGGCCTGCTCATCGCCATTCCCTCGCTGATTTTCTGGAGTTATTTCAGCAAGAAAGTCGAGGTGTTCGCCGTCGAGATGGAGGCGCTTTGCGACGAATTCGTCCGCCGGCAGTACCAGGAGATTGGGTCTGGGGTTTCGGGTCTGGCGTCCGGGGAAGCGGGTTCCGGCCCCCCTCCGGTTCTCAGCTCCGTTTCACGGAAAGTAATCACAAAACCGCGGCCCGTGACCGCCAAACCCCAGACGCCGGACGCCATTTGACATGCGCTTTTACGTCCGCAAACGCCGCACCACGCCCGCCGTCATCATTGTTGCGCTGATTGACGTGCTGATTGTGTTGCTTATTTTCCTGCTGGTCACCACGACCTTCCGGCAGCAGTCGGCGTTGAAGCTGCAACTGCCCCAATCATCCCAGGCCCAAAAAGCCGGGGCGAATGAAAATCCCCCGTTTGTCGTGAGCATTGACGCCAAGGGCATCTATTACGCGGACGACAACAAAACGCCCGAGACCTTCGAACAAATACGGAGCGCGGTGCTGGCGAGTGTCGCGAAAAATCCGGACCTGGTCCTGGCCGTCAACGCCGACGAAAACGCGCCGTGGGGCCACGTGGTGAAAATCCGCGACGTCGCCGCCGAGGCGAAGATCAAATCGCTGATTGCCTATACCAAGGAGCCGGCGAAGCCGTAGGTTGGCCTATCGGGAATTGGATGAGGCTCTGGGTCTGACCGATGTGGGGTGAACACCCCATTGCTAAAAACCAGCCAATCGCGTATTTAACCGGCAGCTAGTTTCCCCAGTGCGCCTTTGAAACGCATCTGTGGGCCACTGCAAACAATCAAACAAACCAAAACAAAATAAAACAAATGAAAACATATAAATTCGCAACCGCCCTGGCCGGCGCCATCCTGGTGATGGGCGTCCTCGTCCCAGCCTGGGCCCAAGACACAAAGGTGGATCCGACAGGCACCTACATCTGGACCACGCCGGGCCGCAACGGCGGGCCGGACCGGACGAACACCCTCACGCTGAAGTTGGACGGGGACAAATTGACCGGCAACCTGACCATGCCGGGACGTGGCGGCCAAGCCACCACCACGGCAATCAGCGACGGCAAAATCACCGGCGCGGCCGTTTCATTCAACGTGGTCCGCTCGTTCAACGACAACTCGACCACGAATAAATATTCCGGTACGCTCGCGAACAGTGTCATCAAGGGCAAAATTGAGTCCGAACGGAACGGTGAAGCCCAATCCCGCGACTGGGAGGCGAAGCTGCAGAAGTAAACCGCCGCTTCCAATCAAACTGACAGCTTACGCGCAGCCCAAAGGCTGCGCGTTTGTTTTTAGAGAGACCAGCCTAATCGCCTGTCCGCACGGTCATTCCAAAATCGCCATCTGCAATAACGCTTCTCAAGAGGTCCCTTAAATCATGCGCCTCGCTAAGCCGCGAAACAGTTGATTATCACGACAATGATACCATGTCTTTCCGGGGAATTCACTCTTATCCAAACGGTGGTACTCGCACACGCCGCACCAAAATATTCTGACCACGAAGCAGAACTGCGACGACCGTCCGGCGTTGTGTGCAGTGACTTGTTGTGCAATCCCCCCTACTCAATCGCAACTGCCAGGGGCGGCGGCTGTTGCCTGCAGCGATTTTGTCAGGCCACACCGACTACCTATTGTAATGCCCTTGTCGTAATCTGCTCCACCAACTCTTGTATGGCGCCAATTGAGTCTCCCAAATCCAATCATGTTCCCGATTTCCAATTTTGCCTATTAAGCTATTTCTGTGGGTAGTTTGTTCTGGATACTGGTGCCTTAATATCGTTTGATTTAGTGTTATTT
>JBEKMW010000059.1:0-27889 GCA_049523455.1 Verrucomicrobiota bacterium
TCCACAATTCTCGAAAAGTTTGCCGCGAAATTGGAGTCGATCCCAAAGATAAAACTATAAGAATTAGGGGGCCTCTCCCCCCCTTCATTCGCCGTCGGTTGGATTCTTGGGAGGATTCGCGATGTCATTCACCGTCCTGCCAGCATCATTTTGCAAGAGTGGCTTTGCCCTCCCATGTTTGCTTTGCGATTCACTGAGAACTGGGAGTGCCATCACTGAAGTTTCCTCGCGCGAGAGAATAGATTTGCAGAGTCGCAGGCTGCGCATTCGAGAAAAACTGCTTCGGTTTACTGCACTTTTAACGCACTGACAACGGCAGTGCGTGTGGTCGAGGCGACTACCAAAAAAGAATGTGAAAACATTCTCAGGCCGTTTTTTAGAGGCATTTTACTTTCACTTATACTTGCACATCTTCGTAAGTGATTGATTATCAATGGAGCGGGCGATGGGAATCGAACCCACGTGTGAAGCTTGGAAGGCTTCCGTTCTACCATTGAACTACGCCCGCCCACGCGCCAAACTGCACCTGCATCATAACGCCGGTGCCAGTCATGTCAATCCATCGCCGCCCCGGGTAGTGTCCGAATTTCATGATGTAGCACCCGCGTCCCGCGGGTGGCCGCGGTCGTCCCGACCGCGAGTACCCAAACTAGGACACCACCCCGCCGCGCACCTTCGGCATTTTTCGCGTTTTTCCCTCATTGGTCGTTCCCTTTCAAATCGCCCCCCATCACCCATCGGCAAGAACTGGATGTTGGCGGAACCTGCCCAACCTGGCCGCACGATTTATGAACGTGCACGAAACGTGCACGAAAGCTGTTGCATCCGGCGGCGATTTGGCGTAAAAAAACGTCATGCAAATCTCCAAGTTGCTCCTCGCCATTTCCGTGGTTGTCTGCGGTACGAGCATTTGCGTGGTTCGGGCGGACGATACTCCGGCCCAAGCCGCCGCGCGCGCCGCCTTGCTGGAAAAAATGAACGAAATGAACCAGCAACCGACCCAGCCTGCACAACCCGCCCAGCCCACACCACCGGCGCAAACAACTCAACCGCCGCCCACTATCATGACGCCTTCGGCAGCCACGCAGGAACAGATGCCTGTCGTCACGCCGCAGCCGTCCGGCTACGTTCCCCCGCGCGCCAATTCCGCGAGCATCTCCGTGGTTCAGGCGGACGACACTCCGGCCCAAGCCGCCGCGCGCGCCGCCTTGCTGGAAAAAATGAACGAACTAAACCAACAGCCGGCGCAGCCCACCCAACCCGCACCACCGGCGCAACCGGCCCAACCAAACCAACCGCCGCCCATCATGGTGACACCTTCCGGCGCGACGCAGGTGCAACCGGCCATGACCATACCCGCCATCACTAACCGGCCACCGGTCGTGAGTCGGCGGCCTTCGGGTAACCAGCCGCCGCCCAAATCGCCGCCGCCGCCACGGCAACCAGTGGTCGTTCCCCCCAACCAACCGATGAGCTCTCCGGGCTTGGCGCCGATTATGGCGCCGCCGTTGCCGATTTCCCCTTCGAAGGAAGCACAACTTCAGGCATTGCTCCAGCAATACAAGAGCGATCAAATCACACCGGAGCAATACCAGATTGAACGCGCGAAAATCCTGGCCGAGCCGTAGAGCGGGCTTCAGGCAGGAGGTTCCAAGTTGCAGATTTCAGGTTCCAAGTTCCGAACCTGGAATACAGAACCAGCGGGATTTCCCTTGCGTGTAAATCCCAAACTTTCAACCTTGAACCTGAAACTTTGAACTAAAGAGTCCATGCACGATTTCCGTTATATTGGAAACCGGTTGTTTTGCGAAGGCGTCGCCGTCAAGGCGCTCGCCCGCAAATTTGGCACGCCGCTTTACGTCTATTCCCAGCACACGCTGACGGACCATTTCCAGAAGCTCGACGCCGCCATGGCGCTGGTGCCGCACCTGGTTTGTTTTGCGGTCAAAGCCAATGCCAACCAGTCCGTCTTGCGGACCCTCGCCAACCTCGGGGCCGGGTTCGATATTGTCAGCGGCGGCGAATTGCGCCGTGTCATCGCCGCCGGCGGTGACCCGCGCCAATGCGTTTTTGCCGGGGTCGGCAAGACGGAGGCGGAAATCAAGTTTGCGCTGCAGCAAGACGTTTATGCGTTCAACGCCGAAAGCGAGCCGGAATTACAGCGCATCAACCAAGTGGCCGCCCGCTTGAAAAGAATCGCCCCGGTCGCCGTACGCGTGAACCCGAATGTGGCCGCCAAAACGCATGCCAAAATCACCACCGGCACCTACGAAAATAAATTCGGCATCGCCTTCGAGCGAATCGCCGAAGTGTATGCCCGCGCAGCACGCCTGCCCCATCTGCGGCTGCGCGGTTTGCAGATGCATATCGGGTCGCAAATCACCGAAGTCGCTCCGTTCGAACTGGCCGTGCAGAAGATTCTGCCGCTGGTCCGGTTGCTGGCGGACCGGCACGAACTGGAATTTCTCAGCATCGGTGGTGGTTTGGGCATCGTCTATCAGCCCGCGCTGGCCAGCGGCCCGCCACAGTGGTGGAAGTCGGCGGCAGCCCGAAAACTGCTCACCCCTGCCAGTTACGCCGCACGTCTGGCGCCGCTCCTTCAGCCGCTGGGTCTGAAAATCCTGCTGGAGCCGGGACGTTTCATCGCCGGCAACGCCGGAATTCTCGTTACGCGCGTGGAATACGTGAAACGCACCGGCCGGAAGAACTTTGTGATCGTGGATGCCGCCATGAATGATTTGATTCGCCCGGCTTTCTACGATGCCTATCACGAAGTCGTGCCGCTGGCACGGCGCGGTGGCGCGCGAGTGAATTCCGACGTGGTGGGGCCGGTTTGCGAGTCCGGCGATTTTTTCTGCAAGGACCGTCCACTGCCGAAAGTTGGCGAGGGCGATTATCTGGCCTTGATGAGCGCGGGCGCCTACGGTTTCGCGATGGCGTCAAACTACAACACACGCCCCCTGGCGGCCGAAGTGCTGGTGCATGGCAAAAAATTCGCCGTCGCGCGCGAGCGCCAGCCGGTGCAAGACATTTGGGCCGGCGAAAAGATTGCGCCGTGGCTGAAGTAGCCGGGCGGTGGAAAGGCTACAAGATTTTGGAGTGCGCCGGCAGAGCGGAGCGGCGACGGCGCTTTGGGGATGGCAGGGCGTGTTCGGTTGTTCAATTGGGTTCGGAAAGCGGTGTCGCGCTGCGCTTGCCACCGCAGTCCAAAACGCTGGCGCGTGATTTGTTCGCACCAAACGTGCTGGACGCTTTCAGAATTTTTCAAACCGCTCAGCTTACGCCTCTGTTCTTACACAGCCCGCTCAGGATTTCGGGCTTCGGGCTTCATTCGGATTTCGGTATTCGAAATTCGGATTTACCTCTCGCCTGTCCTACTTTCCGATCTGCCCGCGGGTGACGCCGAGCTGGTTCAGCAATTTCAGCTCCCGCCACAGTTGCGTGCCGCTGATCTCGCCGCGCAAAAGCCGGTGATATTCGGCAATGGTGCGCGCTACCGTTTCCGCCGGCTCATCCAAAAATTCGACCCTGAAATGCCGCACGCCCAGCTCAATCATTCTGGCCGCGTATTCCGCGCCCGTTTGGGGCACCGCATGGAACACCGTGTTGCGGCAACCGGCGTCAGCCTTGACCCCGTGCCCGGCGCCCACGCGGTCGCGCAGTTTGACCGCGTGCCGGTCGCAAGGCCGGCCGCAATTGGTGTAGTCAGTGCCATTGGACAGGAAGGCGCAAAAGATGCAGTGCTCCATGTGAAACATCGGCATATGCTGGTGGAGCGTGACCTCGAACCAGTCGGGCGGCGCGGCGCGCAGCAGTGCTTCGAGTTGCGAGAAATTCAGATCGTAGGACGGCGTCAACCGCTCGAGGCCAAAACGATTCTTGAAATAATCAGCCGCCAGCCGGTTGGCCACATTGAGGGAATAATCGCCACGGCAACGGCCACCGGCGAAGAATTTGAGATGGTCGTAATTCCGGACGAGCCAGCCGTCGGCTCCGCAGGAGCGGACCTGTTGCAAGATCCATTCCTCACCGGTTTTGAAAATTCTCGGCGGGGCAACCCATATGGTAGGGCGCGTCACTCCGTGCGCGCCGTTGTCGGACTCGTCGGCGACTGCGGCGAGCCCCGGCAAATCGGGATCCGCCCTGCCTTCACCGCCGCGGGCGGCACGAAAGATTGACACGGCTTCCCGATACTTTTTGTGGTCTTCGAACTCGCAATAGACGGTCTCCACACCACAATCCAGCGCGGCTTTAAGTTGTGAAAGATCGCGGACCAAGGCGATGAGCGTAGGAACTGTGTCGCGCCTGTCTCCATCTGATTTTCCAGCCTGAATCAGAGACAGGCGCGACGCCTTTCCTACTTTGAGTTGCCATCGCTTCGGTTGGGCGCGCAGTTTTTCCAGTTCCGCGACGGCCGCCCGGCGAAGGCGATTGAGTTCACTCACCGGCAGGTGAACGTTCCCCGCCAGGAGATTCCTCAATTCACCGAGCCTGAACGGCGTGCCGCCCAGCCGGCCCAGTTGGGCGCGTAAACGTTCAAGACTGAGCGGCTGTTCTTCAGCACGGGCAAGCGGTGTGGCAGAGTGCATTTGCACGACATGGCCGAATCCATCGCGCACGATCAGCACGAGCGGCCCGCCGGCCGCGCCATGCACTTCCATTTCCACTGGACGTTGAAATCTCGGCCGGTCGCCCTCAAAACTCTGGCGTAACCGGCGGTCCAATTCCGGGTCGCTGGTCTTCCAGAGTTTGTCCCCGGCATGAACGCGGGAAAAATCAATGTCACCCCGGCCAAAACGAATTTCCCTCAGCCCATGACTTTGATCCGGGAGCTTCGCACTTCGAACCCCATAGACTCTTCCCCCTTCTTCCGGTACTTCCGGCCGGCCGGCGTCAAACACCACGCCGTCGCCGGGCTTGAGCGGCCTTTCCAGCTTCATCACGACGGCGTCACGCAGCACCTTGGTGACGACGCCCAGGAACACGCCGCGTTTTTTCCCGAACCGGCCGTGAACGAGCGCTTGGTTGTTTACGCCGCCAAACCAGCCGGTGTAAAGCCCCCGGGAAAAAGCCATCTCCATGTCGTAGCGATCGCGAGCCGAACTTTGCGTTTCACGTTTCACGTCTTCACGTTTCAGATTTGCCGGTGATACGTGATTCGTGAAACGTGAATGGTCGCCGAGGCGGGCAAGCGCATCCCGGTAGATCCTGGTGATGTTGGCGACGTATTCCGGCGACTTGAGCCGCCCTTCGATTTTCAGCGACGCCACGCCGGCACGGACCAAATCCGGCAACACTTCCAGCCCGGCCAAGTCTTGCGGGCTGAGCAAATATTTTCGGTCGCCCAGCGGAACCGGTTGGCCGTCGCAAATCAACTCATAGGGCATCCGGCAGGCCTGAGCGCATTCGCCGCGGTTGGCCGAGCGCCCGCCCAGCGCCTCGCTGGTAAGGCATTGACCGGAATACGCCACACAAAGTGCGCCGTGGACAAATACTTCCAACGGAAATGACGAATGACGAATGGCGGATGGCGAAGCCGAATCAAGCGTCGGTCCATTCGTCTTCTGGCATTCGTCATTCGCCAGACACCGTTGAATGGCATCAATCTCCTTTAGGCTGCATTCGCGCGCCAGCACAACGAGATTGCAGCCCAACTCGCGGGCGAAATCCACGCCGCCGGCGCTGGTAATGGTCATCTGCGTGGAGGCGTGGATGGGAAAATCCGGCGAAAGTTCACGAATGAGCCGGCAGATGCCCGCGTCCTGCACGATTACGGCATCCGCCCCGGCGGCGATCATCGAGCGCAAGTATTTTTCCGCGTCGGCCAGTTCATTTTCAAAGATCAGTGTGTTCAAAGTCACGTAACCGCGGACGCCCCGCCGGTGAAGAAATTCCATCAACCCCGGCAAATCGGCTTCGGTGAAGTTGCGCGCGCGCATCCGTGCATTGAACTTTTCCAAGCCGAAGTAAATCGCGTCGGCACCGTTTTCGACGGCGGCACGGGTACAGTCCCAATCACGGGCCGGGGCAAGCAATTCGGGCAGGCGCACGGTGCCTTTCAGGGCGGCGCCCTCGCTTGCGGGAACCTCGGTTGTAGCGGTGGAAACCATCACGGAGAGCATAGCACAATCAGAGCGCCGCAGGGATAGCAGAAAGCGTATAAACCGCGCAGGCACAGAGAGGAACGTGGATTTCGTCCCCGGGCGCAGGCGGAAGACCTCAAAAAAGACCTCAAAAAAGTCTTGAAGATATTGTAATTAACTGTATTATTAATACTCGTTGATGGGGGGTCGCGACGGGGGGGGGCGGCCGGATCGCAGGCAGGGCAAGGAACGGTTGAAGACTATGGGATGGTTGAGCATCAGATCAGTTTTGTCCGCCTGGATAGGGGCGGTGGCCTCCATAGTGGTGGCGCAGGCGGCAGCCAGCGACTTGGCGACGGCGGTTCCCGCCGCCGGGTTGAAACTTTCCCCGAAGCCTTCCGAAGCCGAACTGCGTACGGCGCGGGGTTTTTCCGAACCACTCGTGCCGGTCGGTGCCAAGCCATCCGCGGCGGAGAACCGCCAACTGGCGCAGGCGCTGGAAGCCTACGCGCAACGTCCGACGCGGGATGACTTCTCGGCCCTCGAGCAATTTATCGCGGACAATCCCAACTCTTCGTGGACGCCGGCGTTGTGGTTCGAGCTGGCCGGGGAATATTACCGCACCGGCTGGTATTCAAAATCGCTGGACGCCTGGCGTACGGCGTGGCCGCTGCTGAAGAATGAAAGCGAGCCGGCCGCCAAAGCGCTGGGGGATCGCGCGGCCGCGGAACTGGCCTACATGCTGGCGCGCCTGGGACGCATGGCGGAACTGGACGCGTTGCTCACGGAGGTAAAGAACCGCGTTTTCATCGGCTCGGCGAATGAAAAGATCGCCGGAGCCCAGGAAGGGTTGTGGACCATGAAAAACCGGCCACAAATAGCCTTCAAATGCGGTCCCTATGCCTTGGGCCGCATTCTGGCCTCGCAGGACCCGCTCAAGGGGGTAAATCCCCTGATTCGGAACGCGGCCTCTACCACCAACGGCTGTTCGCTGGTGCAGGTTGCCGATTTGTCCCGGCAGTTGGGAATGAATTTCCAGATGGCCTACCGCAGCAATGGCGCGGCGTTGATTATGCCGGCGGTGGTGAATTGGAAAGTGGGGCATTATGCAGCGCTCCTCCGGCAACAAGACGGGCTTAATCTGTTGCAGGACCCGACCTTCGGGAACGACACTTGGGTATCCGCGCGCGCGTTGAATGCTGAAACCAGCGGCTACTTTTTGGTGCCCGCGGGCAATCTGCCCGCCGGTTGGCGGCCCGTGACTACAGACGAAGGCGCCAACGTGTTTGGCAAAGGCCAAACGACGAGCAAGGACAACACCGCCACGACGCCCGCCGATCTATGCAATTGCAAAAACGGCAACGCGTCCTACTTCAGCTTGCGCGGCGTTTTTCAATGGGTGTCTTACTTGATCGGCCATGCCGAGACGGATCGTTCCGACGAGCCGCAAGCTTATGGCTCTATCGGTATCCGGGGCATGGTGGATTCGGCCGTCCAACTTTCGGTCGTAGGCTTAAATCTGCGGGACAATCCGGTCGGATACACTCCTCCATTAGGCCCTCCGGTACAATTCATCGCCACCTACAATCAGCGCGATGCCGAGCAGCCGGCCAATTTCAGTTACTCAAATCTCGGCTACCAGTGGACCTTCAATTGGCTGGCCTACATCAACGATGACCCCAGCAGCCCCCCCGCCGATGTGAGCTTCTACACCGATGGCGGGGGCGCGCTGGATTTCACCGGGTTCAATTCCACCAACCAGACCTATGCCCCCCAGGTCAAAACCCAGGCGCAGCTTATTCGCACCTCGACCAACAGCTATCAGATGGTGCTGCCGGACGGGTCACAGATGATTTTTGCCCTGCCGGGCAGTGTGGGCGGGACCTCCCGCCAGGTGTTCATGACGCAGGAGATTGATCCGGAGGGCAACGCGGTGCAAATCAGCTACGACGGAAGCTACCGCGTGACGGCGATAACCGATGCTATTGGCCAGGTGACGACATTTGCCTATGGCAACACCAATGACACGCTGGAAATTACCCAAGTCACCGATCCCTTCGGCCGATTTGCCACGTTTACCTACGATTCCAGCAACCGGTTGTCGTCAATCACCGACACCATGGGAATCACCTCGCAATTCACTTACAATGCGGGCGACTTCATTCAGGCGCTGACGACGCCCTACGGAACGACCACGTTTCAAACCGGCGGCACGGAACCCCAGCGCTGGCTCGTAACGACTTATCCCGATGGCGAGCAGGACCGGGTCGAGTTTCTCGAATCGTCCGTCATCGGCATCCCAATGCAGGACCCGACGTCAACGCTTCCCGCCGGGATGGCCATCACGGACGACTATCTGATTTACCGCAACACGTTTTATTGGGACCGGAACGCTTACGCCCGGGCGCCGACCGATTACACGCAGGCCAAGCTGTATCATTGGCTGCACCTGGGAGCTACCGAGATTTCCAGCAGTGTTCTGGAAAGCGAGCAGGCGCCGCTCGAGAATCGCATCTGGTACACCTACGCTGGGCAGCCCAGCTCCATCATGGTCGGTACCAGCGATCAACCGAGCGCGGTGGGCCGCGTGCTGGACGACGGCACCACGCAACTTCGAACGTTCCAATACAATTCACTCGGCCACGTCACCAATGCGGTGGACCCGCTTGGCCGCAATGTCACCAGCATTTATTCGACCAATCTGGTGGACTTGTTGGCACTCTACCAGACGACGGGCACGAACAACGACCTGCTGGCGCGATTTCTTTACAACACGCAACATTTGGCGGTGGCGACGTGGGACCCGGCCGGGCAGATGACCACGAACACCTACAACGCCCGCGGCGAGATGCTGACCACGAGCGATCCGGCGGGCGAAACCACGTCGTTCAGCTATGATACCAACGGGTATTTGCTCTCGGTCACCGGCCCATTGCCCGGCCCCAACGACACCGTTTCGTTTACCTATGATTCGGTGGGCCGCGTCCGTACCTACACCGACCAGGACGGCTACAGCGTGACCAACAGCTACGACAATCTCGACCGCCTCACCAACATCACCTATCCGGACGGCACGTTCATGGCCGTTACCTACAGCAACCTGGACCGGGTAAAAGTGCAAGACCGCCTGGGACGAATCACCCAATACACCTACGACGCGTTGCGCAGGCTGGTGGCCATACAGGATCCGCTGAACCGGGTTACCGCTTTCCAATATTGCGGCTGCGGTGGATTGTCCGCGGCGATTGACCCGATGGGCCGCCCGACCCAGTGGACTTACGACATCGAGGGCCGTCCTACGTCGAAGCAATACGCAGACGGCTCAAGCGAGCAATACACTTATGAGAACACCACCAGCCGGGTTAAGTCCATGGAGAATGAAAAGGGTGAGGTCAAAACCTTCACCTATGCATTGGACGACAACGTAAGCGGGATTACCTACAGCGTCGTCCAAACACCCACACCGAGCGTCAGTTTTACCTACGATCCTAATTACAACCGGCTGGTTGCCATGCAGGACGGAATCGGAACGACCACTTATGCCTACAACCCGGTGGGAACGATCGGGGCGCTCAAGGTGGCATCGGCGACCGGGCCATGGCCCAACGAAACCGTCACCTATCAATATGATGAATTGCAAAGGCTGACCAATCGCACCGTGGACGGCGTGGCGGAAAGCTATGCCTATGACGCGCTGGGCCGTACGACCAATGTCGTCAACGCGCTGGGGAACTTTGGCTACGATTTTGACGGGGCGACAGCGCGATTGTTGGATGCCTACTACCCCAACGGCCAAAGCACCCATTATACCTACTACGGCAACCTGGGCGACCGCCGGCTGCAAAGCATCACAGACGTCGGACCGGCTTCGGCGCCCATCTCCAGTTTTACGTACGCCTACAATGCGGTGGGGCAAATAACCAACTGGGTGCAGCAACAGGCTGGCCTGACCAACAATTGGAACCCGGTTTACGACCCGGCGGACCAATTGCTGGGAGTCCAAGCCGGCCCGGGCGGCGCCACCACTAATTATACATACGGATATGATGCGGCGGGCAACCGCCTGTTTGAAACCATTCTGGCGACCAACGTGAGCCAATACAATGAGCTGAACCAGTTGGTGGCGTCGTCGGACGCCGCGTTGACCAACGCGACCTACCAATGGGACGCCGAGGGCCGGCTGGTGGCCATCAACACGGGGACGGCGACCTCGGAGTTCACTTATGACGGCCTGAACCGGCGGAGCGACATCCTGCAGTTGACCAACGGCGTGATCGCCTCCGAGCGGCGCTACGTCTGGTGTGGGGTGGAGCTGTGCGAGGAGCGCAATGCGAGCAACTCGGTTTTGCGCCGATTTTACCAACAGGGGTTCACGGTCGGACCGACGAATTATTTTTACACGCGCGACCATTTGGAGTCGGTGCGGGAAGTGCTGGACGGGAATGGCGTGGTGCAGAGCCGTTACGGTTATGATCCGTTTGGCCGGCAGAACGTGTTGCAGGGGAACGAGCCCGCGCCGTTTACATACGCCGGCTATTTTCTCCATGCGCCCTCCGGGCTGAAGCTGGCGACCGAACGCTTTTTCAGCAGCGAATTGGGACGCTGGCTTTCGCGGGATCCGCTCGGTGAACAGGAAGGGGTGAATCTATACGCCTACGTGGAGAATAATCCCCTAAACCAGGACGATCCATCGGGACTATGTTTGGCGGAGCTTGTGGCGGCGGTGGGAAACGACGTCAAACAGGCTTATCACAGTGTTAGACTTACCGTTGCCGACTGGTACTATAGGAACATATATGACAAAAAGGTGCATTACGAGGCGGAATTGGAGAGATGGTGGGAGGAACACAAGTTTGAATCAGCGGAGAAGACGGCCGAAACCGCCGAGTACGCCGGCCAGATAATCAAGGGTGAGCCATCAGCAGTGCCGGTGGTCGGAATTACGGCGGCTGTCAGCAAGGACCCGCCCGCACTGATTAATGGAATCACCCAGGCGGTTAGCGAGAGTTCGCAGCTCGACGACGCAATCAATCTGGTGAACGCCAACGGCGCGGCGGTGCCGACGCCCAGCGTTGATGCCGCGCAAAGGATCGGGCAGGCGGTAAGACATTGATGAGGACCCGAGCCCGTCGCCATGAAACCGGAAAACCACAACCTCATAGCAGCGGAGTGGAGCACGCTCTATCCGGTATGCGTGCGCAGGGCGGGCGATCCCCTGGCCGTCAACGGCGCGCACGGAGTGACGCGCCCTACCGTTGGATGTTTGAAGTTCGACGTTGGATGTTTTCTGATGCTTCACCGGTTCAGCCTGCGAATTCTGTGGGCCATTTTTGCTTTCTGCCTGTTTTTTGCCAGGTTCAGCTCCAGCGCGCAGTTTTTCACGCTGGGCTACGATGCGAGCGGGAACCTGGCCAGCGTGACGTCCACCAACGGATCCCCGCCGACCATCGCCATCCAACCGGCCAACCAGGTTATCTCACAGAATGGCACAGCTCATTTTAGTGTCGGCGCTTCCGGTCCGGTCCCCCTCTCCTATCAATGGCTTTCCAACGGCGTGCCGATTACCGGGGCCACAAACGACACTTTGGCGATTCCGGGAGTCATCGTGCCGACCAATATCATTCAGAACGGGGGTTTTGAGTTACCGTCGGAGGCGCTGAATGGTGAACAGATCTTTGCCGCTGGAACCAATTTGAGCGGCTGGATGGTGGACACGGGCCAGGTGGAAGTGGTCAATGACTATTATTGGCAGCCCGACGAGGGATACCAAAGTCTCAGTCTGAACGGCTCGATCCCCGGCTCAATTTATCAGGACATTCCCACGGTGTCTGGTCAAAACTATTACCTGCATTTTGCCCTGGCGGGCTATCCGACGGCACCGGCAATCAAAACCAACCAAGTCTGGTGGGGCAGCAATTTGCTGGACACGGTGACCTTTCCCACCAACGGAACTTCGCTGACCGACATGGGCTGGACCAACCGCGAATACATCGTCACCGCCACCAATGCCACCACCCGCCTGCGCTTCACCAGCCTCATGCCCAATAGCCAAGGGCCGGTCCTCGATGCCGTTTCCGTTATTCCCGTGTGGCCGGCGCCGGCGGCTTACAGCGTCATCGTGGCCAACTCGTCCGGCAGCGTGACCAGTTCCGTCGCCAGCATTCTCTATGACACCGACGGCAATGGCATTCCTGATGCCTGGCAATTGGAATATTTTGGCGCCACTGGCCAGAATCCGGATGCCACCAACGCCGACGGCATTTCGAACCTGCAGGCCTACCAGGACGGATCCAACCCGACCAACGCGGCGACCCTCCGGCCCGGCTTGAGCTTTTTTGCCATCCCGAGCGGCAGCCTTCTAGTGTCACCGTTGCAGGTGAATTACACACTCGGTCAGAGCGTGCAAATAACCGCCCTTCCCGATGCCGGGTCCGTTTTCTTGAGTTGGAGCGGCAGCATCACTGCCACCAATCCGAGCATTAACCTCATGATGAACACCAACGAGACGCTCATCGGCACGTTTGGCCTCTCCATGACCAATGGCGCCAGATACAGCGCCTCGTTGATCGCTGGCGAAACCAACATCTATGCCTTCGGCGGAAATGCCGGTGATAATGTCATTCTCCGCATGGGCGCTAGCGCCTTTAACCCCCAAATCAGCCTTTACACCGCCACGGGTTCGTTGCTGGCATCGGTCGCCAATGGCAACGGAGGAGGCCGTGATGTTGAGTTGACGTTTCGTTTAACCAACAGCGCACTCTATATGGTGGTCGCAAGCAGTTTCAATGCCGGCGGGGCCGGTGCGTATGCGCTCACTTTGGCAGAGCCGCCCGAGCCCTTTGTGGTGTCGCCCGGGGACCAGGGCGGGCCCATGACCAATGGCGCCCTGTACGCGGGGAATATCGCGGTGGGTGACCTGGATATGTGGGGTTTCACGGCCACGAACGGAAATAACCTGGTCGTGCGCATGGGAACTGCCGGATTCAACCCGGAAATCCGCCTTTATGGTCCGGACGGCGCGTTGGAAGGCACTTCGGCCAATGGCAATGGGGGCGGGATTGACACCGAGTTGGACTTCCGGGCCACCAACTCGGGCAATTTTACCGTGGTGTTGAGCAGTTGGTTCTACAACGGAACCGGACCCTACACCGTGAAGCTGGCGCAAGCGCCCGGCGCCTTTGTCGTCTCGCCCGGTGAACAAGGCGGACCCCTGACCAACGGCGTGCGGAACACCGGCAACATTACCGTGGGCGACCTTGACCTGTGGAGTCTCACCGCCACCAACGGCAACAGCATTGTGCTACGCATGGGGTGCACCAACTACAATCCGAACATCCGTCTTTATGGCCCCGATGGCACCTTGGAAGGCGACTCCGCCAACGGGAACAATGGCGGGAATGATACCGAGTTGGATTTTAAGGCCACCAATTCCGGCAGTTTCACTGTCGTGGTCAACAGCTATTTCTACAACGGCACCGGCCCTTACACGCTCACTCTGGCGCAATCGCCCGGGAACTTTGTCGTCTCGCCCGGCGAGGGAGGCGGGCCCATTACCAACGGCGCGCTGAACTTTGGCAATATAGACGTGGGCGACCTCGACCTGTGGAGCTTCACCGCCACCAATGGCAGCAGCATCGTTCTTCGGATGGGCACCACCAACTTTAATCCGGACATCCGTCTTTACGGTCCCAACGGCGACCTGTTAGGGACCGCGGCAAATGGAAACGGGGGCGGACGCGACGCTGAACTGGACGTGCAGGCCACCAACTCCGGCACGTTCAATGTTCTGGTCAGCAGCTACTTTGACACCGGCAACGGCCCGTACGTGTTGAAGCTGGCGGAATCGCCCGGCGCTTTTGTGGTCTCTCCCGGCGACCAAGGCGGGCCGCTGACCAATGGGGCCAAGAACTTCGGCAACATCACCCTGGGCGACCTGGCCATGTGGAGTTTCACGGCGACCAACGGCAACAACCTTTTGCTGCGCATGGGCACGACCAATTTCAATCCCGCCATTCGCCTCTATGGCCCGAATGGCGACCTGCTGGGCACTGGGGCCAATGGCAACGGCGGCGGGCAGGACGCCGAACTGGACATACAGGCCACCAACTCCGGCAGCTTTACCGCCGTGCTGAGCAGCGAGTTCTACAATGGCACCGGCCCTTACACCTTCACGCTGGCCCAGGCGCCCGGCGGTTTTGTCGTTACGCCCGGCGACCAAGGCGGGCCGATGTTCAACGGCGCCCTAAACACGGGTAATATCTACATCGGCGACCTGGACATGTGGAGCTTCAACGCTACCAACGGCAATAACCTCGTACTGCGCATCGGTACCACCAACTTCAATCCCGACATCCGTCTTTACGGTCCGAACGGCGCCCTGCTGGGCACCTCGATCAACGGCAATGGCGGCGGGCGCGACACCGAGTTGGACGTGCAGGCCACCAATTCGGGCAGCTTTACCGTAGTGGTTTGCAGCTACTTTGACAATGGCAACGGCCCTTACTCGCTCAAATTGGCCCAATTCCGCGGCCCCTTCGTGGTTTCTCCGGGCGACGCAGGCGGCCCCATCGTGAACGGCGCCGAGAATTTCGCCAACCTCACCCTCGGTGACTTGGATATGTGGAGTTTTTCCGCGAGCACCGGCGACAGTATTGTGCTGCGCATGGGCTGCACCAACTTCAATCCGGACATCCGTCTTTATGGTCCCAATGGCGATCTCCTGGGGACCGCGGCCAACGGCAATGGCGGCGGGGATGACACGGAATTGGACGTGCAAGCCACCAACTCCGGCACCTTTACGGCCCTAGTCAGCAGTCTCTTCGACAATGGCACCGGGACTTACATGGTCAACCTGGCCCAAATTCCCGGCGCGTATGTGGTATCGCCGGGCGATGAAGGCGGCCTGATTACCAGCGGAACGAGTTACAACGGCATGACCATCCTGGGCGATCTGGACCTGTGGAGTTTCACCGCGTTCAAAGGGGCAGGTTTGACTTTGAACTGCCAGGAATTGAGCGGTGCGTCTGGTTACGAACCTTATCTGCGCCTTTACGGCCCCAGTGGCGCACTGCTGGCCAGCGCGTTCAGCGGCACAACGGCTACGATCAACTACACTCCCACCAACAGCGGCACATTCACCCTGTTGGTCAGCAGCTATAACCTCGGCTCTTTCGGCACCTATCAATTGGGTGGCACTGGTTTTTCCGCCGGCCTGACCCTGCAATCGGCCATGATTGTGGGGACAAACCTAGCCTTTACGGCTTCCGGCGGGGCTTCCAACGTGATGTGCGTCGTGCTCGCCACCACCAACGTAGCCGAGCCGATGGCGCTCTGGGCACCGATCATGACCAACCAGTTCAATGCGTCTGGCAGTTTTAATGCCACCAATTTGCTCAACCTCAAACAGTCGCAAGAGTTCTTCCGCTTGTCGGTGCCCTGACCATTGCCGCGCTGCGAAATATCCGGGCTAACACCGGTTGCAATTATGCGCAGCCGCGTTAAGCTGAAGACGTGGACGCCAAATCTGCAATCACGTCACACTGGGCCGGCGGCTTTGACGAATCCGGCCTGCGGCAGTGGGCGGAGAATCTGCGGGCACAGTTTCCCGCACCGCAGGTGTCGCTGGGTCTGGTGTTCATGTCGCCGCCGTTTTTCCCCCACGCGCGGGCGGCGCTCGAGATTCTGCGCGTTCACGCCCGAATTCCGCTGCTGGCGGGCTGTTCCAGCGCCGGATTGATTACGGGCGGGCGGGAAATCGAAAACGCCTCCGGTCTGGTGGTGGCGCTTTACGCCCTGCCCGGCGCACGTTTGCAAAGCTTCCGCTTCACCCAGACGCAAGTGGACCAGGCCAATGGCGCAGCGTACTGGCACGCGGAGACCGGCGTCGAGCCGGCGCACACCAACGGCTGGCTCGCGTTCGTTGACCCGTTCCATCTCGACGCGGAGAGCTGGGTGCGCACTTGGAACGAAGCCTACGCGCCGCTGCCCGTTTTTGGCGGCTTGGCCAGTGGAGCATACCCCGAACCGCTCACGCAACTCTATTTGGACGGGGACGTGTTCGAGGATGGCGGCGTGGCGGTGTCGGTGGGCGGGGACGTGGCATTGACCGGGGTCATTTCACAAGGCTGCACGCCCATCGGCGAGTCGTGGACGCTCACCGGGGTGGAGCGCAACCTCATCCGCCACATCGGCAACCGGCCGGCCTATGCCGTGCTAGCTGAGACGTTTCAAAAGCTCTCGCCAGACGAACAGCGCAAGACGCAAAACAATCTCCTCATCGGCCTGGTGGTAAACGAATACCTCGAAAACTTTCATCGGGGTGACTTTCTGGTGCGCAATCTTGTTGGCGCCGACCCTAATTCCGGCGTTTTGATGGTGGGGGCGGCGCCACGCACCGGCCAGACGATGCAATTTCAACGGCGCGACGCGGCGGCAGCCACGGAGGACATGGCGGAATTGCTCGGACGCGCGAAACAAAAACTGGCCGGCAAGGTGATCTATGGCGGCTGCCTGTGCTGCTGCAACGGGCGCGGGCGGAACATGTTCAACCGTCCAAATCACGATGCGGAAATGGTGCAGCACGAACTCGGCCCGCTCGGCTTGGCCGGCTTTTTCTGCAACGGCGAAATCGGCCCGGTTGGCGAAAAGAACTTTCTGCACGGCTACACCGCCTCGCTCGCGCTGTTCGTGAAAAAATAATCGAAGAGTTTCTTTGTTGCATTTGCCGCCGGGCACGTCATGCTCGGAGCGAGATGGTTTCACCAGACGAACAAACAACGGGACCGGACGCTCCAATGCCTCGCAAACCCGGGGCCGGCAGGCGGCGCGGTCGCCGCGGTGGACGCGGACGCGGACGGGATCGCCGGCCCAGCCAGGACCAACCGGCTGCCATCGCCGAGCCCCCAACCGACGCGGTAATCGAAGCACCGACCACACCCACTGAGACACCCGTTGAGGCACCCGCTGCCGAGCCGCCCGTGCCGGCACCACCGTCCCCGGAACCACCGGCGGCCAGGAACGGCCCCGCGGTGACCCAGGCGATGGAAGAGGTCGCCGAGATTGTCGAATTGCTGAAGCAAGCGCTGGACAAGATGGAGGAAGTGCTCGAGCTCGTCGAACTGGCCGAACGGCAGAAGCTCGCCGATGAACGGGAAATTGACTCGTTGCGCCGCGCGTTGCATCGGATTCACCAGCCGCGGAGCGGCCGCCACGAGCCGCGCGAGCAAGGCGAATGAGCCCGTGATTTGCCGGAGCGCGAGTTGCGCGCCGCGCCATAGCTTCTGAGGGACGGCTGTTCCCAACTCGCAGCATGACCGACTGCCGTAGCACCTGCGGATTTGAGGGCAATTGGCGCCCAGCAGGTCTGGAACGAGGGAGGTTCCCGACTCCCACGCTGGTTAGCTACCTGCGTGCTGCGGATTGAGACAATCCGCGCTCCACCAGCAAATCAGCCCACCACCGAATCCCGGGCAGTGTCCTAAATTCAGGAGCGCGGCTCTATGAGCCGCAGCACATCCCCATGCAATCCAAGCCGCTGCGGGTCGCAGACCCGCGCTCCGAAAACAAATCAGGACACCACTGAATCCCGCACCGCTTAGACAATCGCCAAGGCGTGGGCTATTTTGATTGGTTATGAGCGCGGTTTTGGGACAAGGGAAACCGGCGGAAGCAAAGGCCCAGCCGGCCCGCCACCGTTACACCGGCGAGGTGGTTTACATCTATGCGTTTGACCTGGCTTACGATATGGAACGCAAGCCGGTCCGCGAATTGCTGGGCCAGCCGGTGGCCCAGTTTGCCGTGGATGCCAGCAAACGCAATCCCCGCCAGCTTTTCTTCTACCGGCCGCAAATGGTCCGCCTGCCGCCGTTGGAGCGCGTCGGCCCGCTCGGCCCGGTGCGCGTCGAGCGCGTCATCAAGCTCCTGCCCGTCGGCGCCATCAGCATCACCATGCGCGTGCCCTTCGCGGTCAATCACGTGAAAGAACTGGTCGCCTTTCACGACGTGCAATTCCCAAACGGATCGTTGTACGACGAAGTTCGCCAACTGGCGCAAGCGATTGCCACGGAACTCAAAACGCATTTCATCCGGCCCCAACCGCAATTGCCGGAGGAGGAGGCCTACACGGTCTTTTGCCTGGAGTCGCCGATGTCGAACGCTGACGGCGCCCCGATGCCGGCGGAACACTGGTTCCAGGCCCGCCGCCGCCAGATCGCCGCCTTGCTCACCCAAGAGGAGGAAGCCGAACGGCTCTCCAAGCAGGAAGCCGACGAATCCACGGGCCGTTACCTCAGCTATTACGATGACGACCTGGTGGTGATTGACTGGGACGCCGCGCTGCTGGTGGACGAGCCGCAGGATTTCAACGAGACCCTCTACATCATGGAATTGGCCAACCTCCAACTCGCCGAGTTGGAGGCCTATGACCGTCTGCTCGATGACGCGCTGGACCGCTGCTATCGCGACCTCGGCGGGCGGCGGCTCCGGTCGCGCGCCGATATCATGCGCGAATTGCGCGAGCTGCGTATTGACATGGCCCGCTTCAACGATGAATTGTCCAATACCACGAAGTTTTTCGGCGACTGGCACCTGGCGCGCCTGTACGAGAAGATCGCCGCTCGCTTTCACCTGGGCGACTGGCACCGCACCATTGACGGCAAGCTCCGGACGCTGGACGACCTGTACCGGATCCTCAACGAGGACCAGAACCATCGCGTGATGCTCTGGCTCGAAATCGCGATCGTGCTGCTGTTCGTGATTGACCTGGTGATTCTGGTGATCGGGTTGAAATGAACGAACACCATCACCCGCCAGTGGAGCGTGGATTGTCTCAATCCGCAGGTGCTATGGCAATCGGTCATGCTGCGAGTTGAGACAACTCGCGCTCCGATTGATGTTTGTTCAGTTGAACTCTCTTCAACCGTCGGGTATTTTGTCAGCCTATGACATTGACGGAGAAATTGCTCGCGCGCGCCTCCGGCAAGGCGCGGGTGCAGGCAGGCGACAACGTTTGGGTGAACGCCGACGTGCTCATGACGCACGACGTTTGCGGGCCGGGAACCATCGGCGTGTTTAAACGCGAGTTCGGCCAGAATGCGAAAGTCTGGGACAAAACCAAAATCGTCATCATCCCGGACCATTACATTTTCACCGCCGATTCCATGTCCAACCGCAACGTGGACATCCTCCGCGATTTCGTGAAGGAGCAGGGCATCGGGTACTTTTACGACGTGATTGACGACCCGAACGGCCACTGGCGCTTTGATGGGAGCAAAGGGAATCTCCAGCGGCAATACGGCTCGCACTACGCGGGCGTGTGCCACACCGCGCTGCCGCAAAAGGGCCATACCCGGCCTGGCGAGGTGCTCTTGGGCACCGACTCGCACACCTGCATGGCCGGCGCCTTCAACCAGTTCGCCACCGGCATCGGCAACACCGACGCCGGATTCGTGATGGGCACGGGCAAACTGCTGCTCAAGGTGCCCGAAACCATGCGGTTCCGCCTGGAAGGCCGGTTGCAGCCCGGCGTCATGGCCAAGGACGTGATCCTCCACTGCATCGGCGAAATCGGTTTCGACGGTGCGACGTATCGCGCGATGCAGTTTGACGGCGAAGGCGCCAAGAATCTGTCCATGGACGACCGCATGACGATTGCGAACATGGCCATCGAGGCGGGCGGCAAGAATGGCATCTTTGAATTTGACGCGCGCACCCGGGAATACGTGGACGCCCGGGTGAAGTTGAATGGCACCAAATCCGGCTACGAACCGGTAACACCGGATCGGAAACAGAAGTTCGTCTATGAGCTGGTCGTGGACCTGGACCGGCTTGAACCGACGGTGGCATGCCATCCCGACCCCGGCCAGCGAAAGAAGGCGCGGGAATTGGGCCACGTCAAGCTGGACCGCGCTTACGTGGGCTCCTGCACCGGCGGCAAGACCAGCGATTTTGTGGAGTTCGCGCGCGTGTTGCGCGGCAAACACGTGACGATTGACACCTTTGGCGTGCCGGCGACGCCGGAAATTGTCCACGATCTGCAATCCACGCGCTGGGGGGAGAAGACGATTTGGGAAATCCTGGTGGACGCCGGCGTGCAGATGACCGAGAACGCCGGCTGCGCGGCCTGCCTGGGCGGGCCGGTGGACACCTTTGGCCGCATCAACCAGGCGGGCATCAAGTGCATCAGCGCCACCAACCGCAATTTCCCCGGTCGCATGGGCAACAAGGAATCGCAAGTATTTCTTGCCTCGCCCGCCACGGTGGCGGCCAGTGCCATCGCCGGCAAAATCACCGACCCGCGCGAGTATCTGGGGAATTAAAACTCAGAATACCGCGCCGCGAGCGGGCGCATCCCAGATGACGTCAGGCTCCAGAGGTTCACCCTCCCCAATAGCAGTGGTGGGAGGAGCGTTGGTGACGTAGGAATCCAAGAAATACGCGACATGGCCGTCAAGGAAGTTGATGAGGCCGCCCGAATTATGGCGTGAGGCATAACTGCGAAAGCGATTGGCGGGATTGACCGAATTATACTGCGGAGAGGCATTGACCACTTCGGTGACCGGATCAAAGACACAATCATACATAAACACCGTTTCCGATGGTTGGCGGAAAACAGTCAACTTTGGCATTTGTGGATAATCCAACGCAGCGGTATAAGGGGAAACATTTTGCCGTTTCAAATCAATGTTCATGACA
This sequence comes from Verrucomicrobiota bacterium, assembly GCA_049523455.1. Lineage (GTDB taxonomy): Bacteria > Verrucomicrobiota > Verrucomicrobiia > Limisphaerales > UBA11358 > UBA11358. The sequence goes on from JBEKMW010000059.1 coordinate 20,775, forward strand.
TAACTGAAAAAGCCGTCGTCGCCGTTTCCGGCCAGTATATTGGCCACGGTGTATGGGCTCATACTGGCGGACGGGCATTCCCAGGCCGGGCCCAAACCGCCGGGGAATGGCAGATACTGAGTGGATTTGGTATTACTGGTGCCTCGCGCGGCTTTAAAGGCGGCATAATACACCGACAGGGGCTGGTCCCCCATATACGAGGGCAACAAATTGAACCAGGCATTCGGGTCATTGGGCGTGCCGTCGTTTGAGGTTGCCGATGGGCCGGGATAATCACCATTGCCGGCCATGCCGTCGCGCGGCAAGCCTTCACCGTAATCCGGGGCATATTCCTGAATGGCCAGCCCCCATTGCCTTAAACTCGACGTGCATTGGGCCTGCCTGGCTCTTTCCTTGGCCTTGGCCAGGGCCGGCAGCAACATGGCCGCCAGAATGGCGATGATGGCGATCACCACCAGCAACTCAATGAGAGTGAATGCACCCCGCTGTCGGCGGGGTGCATTCGGGCAGTTCAGATTCAGTTTTTTGTGCGTCATGAAACTATGGGGTGCTCAAGCGATAGAATTTAATCGGCGCGGCATTGGTGTCCGTATAGGCACCGACGCAGGGCCAATAGCCCAAGCCCGAAGCCTGCAGCGTCCACGGTCCCAGGATATTGGTGGCGCCATAGATACTGTAGGTGGAGCCGGCCGCCGCCGGCCAGGTCACGATGGGAGTGCCGGCGCTCTGAGTGATGCCGACCGTGAAAGGCGCAGGCGTACTGGTGACGATGTCCTGCAAGCGCGTCGTGTCCAGCTCCGCTCCGTCGTAATAGGCCATGACGCCGCTTATCTGGTAAGCATACGGGGCCTCGGGCTGATTCCAAAAGTTGGTGGCCAGGCCGCCGTAGGCGGGAATAAAGAGCGTGATATAGGCGGTGTTGGTAGCGCTATAAGGCCCCTCAAACCCGTAGAGCTTCGAGTAGCCGCCGGAGTAGTAGGTATTGGTACCCACGGAGCCGCCGGTGGTGTTCTTATAAATGTACACATTAGTGAACGTAACCAACTGGTCTTGGATCTGTATCCCATAAGTGCCCAACGGATTGGTCGCCTCCAATGAAAAATTGGCCAGGAGCGGAGCCGGTATCTGATTGTTGTAGCTCAATACTGTGACGTTGTTGGAGCTGGTGGTGACGTTTGGGTCCATTTCAAGCTGCCCGTCATAGACCGTCACTGGCCCGGTGACACTCACCAAGGCGCCTGGCGGCGGAACGGCATTGGAACCCTGGTTGGCAACGTACACGTAAATGCCGGCGGTGGCGTCTTGCATGTAAAATTCCCCATAGGCATCGCCGTTGGCGGAGATGGGACCAAAGGTGGTAACCACGCCCTGAACATTATAGACGGACGTTCCATTGATGTTGTAACTGCCGCTGTCATCGAGCGTCATAAGACTATGCAAATAGGCGATCGTCACCATGGGGGGCGGCGTCACCAGGACATTGACGGGTGTGCTGTTCGTGTGGCCGTCGGCTCCCGTGGCGGTGACATAATATAAACCGTCGCTTCCAAAGGTTACGCCGGGGAGGGTCAAGGTCGGGCCGGAGCCTACCTGGCTATACGTCACGCTGTTGGTCGGCTCCCAATACCATTGATAACTGATGGGACCGGTGCCAAGGGCCAAGGCGGTCAGAGTGATGGTAGCGCCGATGGCATTGGTCTGGCCTTGCGGCAAAACGGTGAAGAACGGCGGCGTGGGAGTCGTGACTACGGTCACGGCGGCCACCTGGCTGGTGATGCTGCCGGTCGCATCCGAGATGACGACGGTGTAATTGGCGGTGTTTTGCGGGGCCAGCGTGAGGATATTGCTGTGGGAGCCGACGACGGTAGTGCCGCTGTCGGCAAGCGGAACATTATTGGAGCACCATTGATAACTCAAAGCGCCCGTGCCGGAAGCCGCCGTGTAGAGCGTTACGACGTCGCCGGTATAAGTATTGGTCGGCTGCGGCTCAATGCCAAAGACGGGCGCTTGAGCGGGATAGGGCGTTACATCGCCATACGTGCCGCCCACCAAGACATTGCCGATGGCCGCCACTCCCTGCCCGGTATATTGGCTGAACGCGATCCGGGACGGTTTCATGGTTTGCAGGTACGTGCTGTTAGTCCCGTCCGTGCCATAAACGTTCTCATCGCTCATCGAACTGGGATTCACCCACAGGGTCGCGCCCAACCCTGTCTCGTCCCAGTTCACCACGACGTGATAGACGGTGTCCGTGGCCAAATCCAAGGGGAAATAAGTGGCCTCGTTCGCATAGGGGGCGAAGTTGTCAATGCCAAGCTGATAGGTCCCCGGCACCTGGGTATTGGTGGTGGCAATGAAAATGTGGTTGACGGCGTTATTGGTGGGGTCCATGAAAATGCCAAAGTAACCGCCTTTCTGCGTCGGCAGAGTGCTGACGTTGATGGTGAAGCTGGCATAAAGCTCCGTGATGGAGGTGTTGGTGAAAGGCGCGGCGACGGAATCAGAATTGCTTTCGTTGAGAATCAGTTGGTGGTTCACCACGAAGGCGTCCAATTTGGGCGTGGTTGGCGAGTAGCAATACCAGACGCCGTCGGTTTCAACCAGCCCGTTGGGGTAGTTGAAATTATCGGAAAAGAACAACTGCGCGCGGGCGGCGAGGAGGGTGAACAGGAGCAGGCATACGGTGGTTATCGTTTTCATGGCTACAGCGGATTTCATGCTTTAGTTAAATGTTTAAAATAACAGGCCTAAATCTTCATCACACGGATACTTTCTACCATATCCAAGACCCTCCGTGTGTGACATTTCCGAAACAATCGTTCGACCCGAGGCTGCACCAAAATTGGCGCATAAATCGCAATTTTTCCCATGCGTGATACGAAAGCGGATCCCGCCGCTGCCGGCCAGTTTGCTTCGTTTTTCGGGGCTGCTTTGGTTTGATCCAGTTTAATCCGGTCTGATCCAGTTTGATTCGGTTTGATCCAGTTCCACTGTGGGGGAGTGGGGTCGCCAGCCGGGACAGTGTAGCGACGAGCGTCCTGGGAGTGCAATCCCGAACAACCCGCTTCACCCACCGGCACATCACTGGCACATAACGACTTCATAACAACAAACCAGCCCTCTGCCTTCCGCCCAACACCAGTCGAGACGACCGTCTGCGTCGCGCGATGTTTGTCGCATCGTTTCGCGACGCGAGCAAGCAATTTCGATAAAAGTTATTCACTTTATTCACAGCATTCACTGGAATGCCCATTTGAGGCGGGCCGATGTTCCAAGGGGAGCCGGAACAAAGGCAGAAGGCAGAAGGAAGAATGCAGAAATCCAAACGAGATGCACTTGCGTTGCAAGGGGTGCCGGGGAATTGATGGTGATTGCGCATGAAAAAAAGTGGTTTTACCTGGTTTTACCTGGTTTTACCGGATCCGGGGTCTGGGATTCGGGGTCGGGGGTTTGGGGACAGTGAATTGAGGACTCGCGTAGCTCGTCCGTCCGAGCTGAATCTTCCGGCGGTATCGGCGGAAGACCGTGGATTTCGCGAAGGCGGCGTTCCCGCTCTTCGGGGCTGTTTCCGTCGGTGGCAGCAGCCAAATCTTGGGCATCGGCGGCCAGTTCACGGGCTTGGGTTCGTTTTTCCATCCGACAGGTGTCCAAACACAGGGGATCGGGCCGGATTTGTTGGTGAAATCGAATTTCACCTTTGGGTTCGTTTGGTAAATTTCATGGTTCAGGCCTTGGCGTTCGCCGTTTTCGGTCCGGTGGATTTTTGGGTGTTGCGCCGGTTGGCATCCAATTTTGCGGGCATTAAGCGAACCTTTGCGCACATACGCGAATTTAAGCGAATAATTTGCATTCAATTCCTGTTTCTGAATTTGTGCAGTTCAACCAAGTCCAATGTTGCACGATCCCATCACGAGCGAGGCGACCAGCGGGGGGCGTTTTTCGCCGTTTTCGAGGCGGCGGTTCAACTGCTCCCGGATGGTCTTGGGGAGGCGGCAAACCGGAGAGAGGATGGAGGATAGAGGATGGAGGATGGCGGGAACCGCCATACGCTTCGGCGAAGGCATCCAATTGCATAACGACCCAAATGGGGGCGCGCTGGGCGTCGGCGGCGTTTTTCCGTTTTTAATCATGAGGCTCATTGAAACAGGGTTTGGCGTTTATGAATAGGCGACGGTCGCGCATTATGCACCTTTTCAACCGTATTTTCGCCCCGCAGGAACCGCCCATTTTGCATCAAGGAAACGAGGGAAACGAAGGGAAAATTGGTGAAGGCAGAAAAATGGAGGCAGAAAAATGTATTCGCCGCCAGGGAAATGCTTATTTAACCGGGACCCCGACATCGGATGTCGGGGCGGGTGGACGGCCGCCTGCGCTCCCTATGAACCCGGACCCTCACCTCACCCTGACCCTCTCCCCTCCCATCAGATCTGCCGATGGTTTGCCCGCGGATTCCGGTTGAAAATCCGCCGTGCGTGGCCGAAAATCGCACCGCGCCCTTGGCCTATGCCGGGGCCGTCCCATCCAACGGTCAGCGTTGAGTGCAGGGATCAGGGCAGAAAGCAAGCGGCCAGGATTCGCCCCAATGAAAAACAGTCAGCGGTCATCCCAAAGCGCCTTGCGTTGGCGGAGGGCGGGCATTTGCCTGGCTCTGGCCGCCATCACGCTCGCGGTTTTCGGCCAGACGGCTTGGCATCAGTTCATCAATTTTGACGATGATGAATACGTGGCGAACAACCCGGTTGTCACCCAGGGTCTGACGTTCCAAGGCGTCGCCTGGGCGTTCACGCATTTTCACGCGGCCAACTGGCATCCGCTAACCTGGCTTTCCCACATGCTCGATTGCGAGATATACGGGCTGCAACCGGGGGGCCATCACCTGACCAGTGTCCTGCTCCATACCGGGGCGGTGATAGCGCTTTTCCTGGCTCTGCAGCGAATGACCGGCGCGCTTTGGCGCAGCGCGTTCGTGGCGGCGGTCTTTGCCATTCATCCCTTGCGCGTGGAATCGGTAGCCTGGGTGGCGGAACGGAAAGACGCGCTCAGCGGGGTCTTCTTCATGCTCACGCTCTGGGCTTATGTGCGTTACGTCGAAAAGTCGGCCGCTTTGCCCTCCGCTTCAACGCTTCAACGCTTCACGCTTCACGCATCACACTACTACTTGCTGGGATTGCTGTGCTTTGCCTTGGGCCTGATGTCCAAGCCAATGCTGGTGACGGTTCCGTTAGTCCTGTTGTTGCTGGACTATTGGCCGCTTCAACGCTTTAACGCTTCACCCCGACATCCGATGTCGGGGTTCACGCTGCAAGGCTCGATCATGGAAAAAATCCCCTTCATCCTGTTGTCGGCCGCTTCCTGCGTCGTCACGCTTTTCGCCCAGCGCCATGCCATAAAGTTGGACGAACTGCTTCCGCTGCGGGAGCGCCTGGGGGAGGCGCTGTTGAGCTGCCGGGTTTACCTGGTCCAGATGGTCTATCCGGCGAAACTGGCGGCGTTTTATCCCTTTCCCCACCGCATCTCGGGGTGGGATGCGATGATGGCGGCGGCACTCCTGGCGGTGATTTCGGCGTTTGCCTGGGGCGAGCGGCGCACGCGGCCCTGGCTGCTGACGGGCTGGCTCTGGTATTTGGTGATGCTGTTGCCGGTGGTGGGAATCATCCAGGTGGGCGGGCAGGCCCATGCCGACCGCTACACCTACCTGCCGCAAATCGGGCTTTATGTGGCGGTGACCTGGCTGGCAGCCGACTTGGCGGCAAAGTGGCGGGTGGGGCCGATGGCCCTCGGCAGCCTGATGTCTGCCATTATTGCCATTTTGATGGTCTGCGCCTGGAAACAGGCGGCGTATTGGAAAAACAGCGAAACCCTGTGGCGACACGCGCTGGCTTGCACCACGGACAATCCAGTCGCCTTGCTCAACCTCGGTCACGAGCTTTATACGAATGGCCGGCTGGAGGAAACGGAAGCTCTTTACCAAAAAGCGCTGCAAGAGGAGCCCGACAATGCGCAATTCCACAACAACCTCGCCAACGCCCTGCGCGAAAGTGGGCAGACCAATGAAGCGGTCGGCGAATATGAAAAGGCCGTGCAAATCAACCCCCATCTCGCCGAGGCGCAATTCAATCTCGGCAAAGCTCTGAGCCTGGCGGGAAGGCAGGATGAAGCCATTCCGCGGTTCGAGGCGGTCCTTCAAATTGACCCCGGCTTCCTGCCGGCCCACATCAGCCTCGGCAACGCCCTCTTGCAGCGGGGCCAGCCGGCCCAAGCGGCCACTCACTTTCAATCGGTGTTGAAAATCCGCCCGAATGACGCGGGCATGCACCAGAATCTTGGCCTTTGTTGGTTTCAGATGGGGCGGATGGAGGAGGCCAAGTCCGAATACGAGCAGGCGCTGCAACTCCAGCCCAACGATCCCGGAATCCAAAACAATCTGGCATGGTTGCTGGCCGCCGGTCCGGCGGCCTCATTGCGCGACGGCAGCCGGGCGGTGGAACTGGCCAGCCAGGCCAGCGCGCTGACCGGTGGGGATAATCCGATTGTTCTCCATACCCTCGCCGCCGCTTTTGCCGAAGCCGGGCGCTTTTCAGACGCGGTGGAAACCGCGCAACGTGCAGCGCAATTGGCCGAGGCGCAGGCCAATCCGAGTCTGGCCAAGCAACTTCAAGTTGAACTGGACCGCTACCGGGCCGGCAAATCCTTCCCCTACCCGGAAAAGACCCAATAAACCCACAACAACAAAAAGGGCGCACCCAAAGGCGCGCCCGTGGAAATTTCAGGTTCGAACCAGTCTTAGGATTTCTTGCGCAAGCGATAGCCGACCCACGCCAAAAGCGAGCCGATGCCGCCGCACAGGCTCAGCGCCGACGGTTCGGGAACAGGAGAGATGGAAGTTGGAACAAATTCCGCTTCCGACGAAGAGGCAAAGAAGTCAACGAAACCGGTCATGTCCACTGGCCCCGTGGGAATCGCAGCGCCACCCATGGCACCGATGGTCGAATAGGACGAAGCCCAGAAGTAAAGCACCATGGTATTGACACCGTCTGAAACAGTGGTGGTCTCATTGGCATGGGTGGGCCAATTGCCGGTGGCGCCAATCGTGACATTATTCAGTTGCAGGTAAT
>JBEKMW010000060.1:0-27853 GCA_049523455.1 Verrucomicrobiota bacterium
ATTTCCTGGAGGATTTCCTGACGGCGTTGCTGTGGTGTCATGGCTAATATCTATACTACTAGATATAGAATGTCAAAAAAATCTGCAAACCCTAGTCCCTGGACATTTTTGCAACGCACCCGAAGCCAATTTTGGAGTGATGCGTGAATTTCACGCCTGGCGCGTGAAAATTTCGCGCAAAGTTGGGCGCGGGAAGATTACATCTGCCATTTTCATTGGGATTTTCCAAAAAGAGCTGTTGGCACTGGTGGTGCTAAGGAATACTTGAGAAATCCGATAGCCAGCGTGCGAAAGATGAACCAGTTCGCCGTTGGCCGGGTGAAGAAAAGCAAATAGCGTCAAATATATGAAAAAAAATCTTAAACAGCGGAAGGCGTTCACGCTCATCGAACTGCTGGTCGTGATTGCCATCATCGCCATTTTGGCGGCCATGTTGCTGCCGGCGCTCGCCGCCGCCAAGCGCAAGGCGCAACGCATCAATTGCGTAAACAACCTTCACGAGATCACGACGGCGTTTCGGGTATGGGAAGGGGATCACACCGACCACTACCCGATGGGGCTGAGCACGATGCAGGGCGGGGCGCTGGAGAATATCTGCAGCCAGGCAAACGGGACATACCAGCCGGCCGGCATCACCAACGTATTTTGTGTGATGTCGAATGAACTGAACACGCCGAAGGTATTGTATTGCACGGCCGACTCTGCGGCCGGGCGCGGGGTGGCAACGAATTTCGGCGAATTGGGCCCGCAACCGCCGGCAGGAACCACGCAAATAGGCACCAACTGCATCAGCTACTTTGTGTGCGGTGATGCCAACGAGAATTTCCCGAACATGATAATGGACGGTGACCGCAACATCGGATCCACCAGTGCCGTGAATGCGCCGTCTACGGCAATTAACCAGACCGGGGGAGAGGATTGGACCTCGGCCAATGGCGCTGGCGCGGGAAACTCCTGGGCATGGTCGGCAAATGATATTCATTTGAAAGACGGCAACGCAAGCTTGGCCGACGGCAGTGTGCAGCAACTTACCGTGTCCGGTTTGCAGGCGGCGCTGATCGCCGCTACGAACGGGACGCCAGTGTACAATCCGTGGTATAATTTCCCGAATTAAACCAAGGCCAGGGTTGTTCTGAAATTACCGCTCAAGGCATCCGCAAGGGTGCCTTGAGCGTTTTTATGTTCGAGACAATCAACGCAAAGCGCGGGCATCTGCACCGGGCCCTCCGCGCTTTGGCAAACGGCGTTGTGCGGCAAAAAAATTCCGCAGCAGTTCCCGGCATTCGGCATCCCGTATGCCGCTGGTGATTTGGCAACGATGATTGAGCGAGGGAAATTGCAATAGATTGATCACGCTCCCGGCGGCGCCCGCTTTGGCATCAATGGCGCCGAATACGACGCGGTCCAGCCGGGTATGCACGATGGCCCCTGCGCACATCGGGCAAGGTTCCTTGGTGACATAGAGGGTGCAACCGGCCAGGCGCCAATCGCCGATGGCCTCTTCGGCTTGGGTGAGGGCCAACATCTCGGCGTGCGCGGTGGCGTCTTTGAGCTGTTCCACCTGGTTGCCGGCGCGCGCGATGATGCGTCCTTGATAAACGACCACGGCGCCGACCGGCACTTCGCCGGCGTCGCGGACGCGGGCCGCCTGGCGCAAGGCCTCGCGCATAAAATAATCATCGCTGTGCAAATCAATGATTGGTTCGTGCATGGATCAATCGTCCTGGGGTGGCGGGGTGCCGGATGGGGGGTGTGGCTGGAGGCGGGTTGCGGCGCCCATGTGCCCGGCGGCGGCCTGTGACTCTTCCAGCATCCAGTCATTGCGCCCGTCCGGATGGCAATGGCAGTAAGCGGCAAAGAAACCGCCGCGAAACTGCCAGAACCAGGGCCAAATCCGTTCCCTATCGGTTTGGGGAATTTTCAAGGCGGAGAGCCGGGCGCGCGGGTAAAATTGAAACGTGCCCTCCGGATGCGGGGGCGGCAGCCGTTGCAACCTGGTCCTAACTTCAAACAGGAACATGAGCCAATGGGCCTGGCCCTGATAGCCATGTTCGCTGACCAAGCCGGCGAGATGCAAATCCGGGGGCTGGATACGGATACCCAGTTCCTCGGCAGCTTCGCGGCAGGCACAGGCATAGGGGGATTCGCCCACGTCCATTTTCAGCTTGCCGCCGCAGGGGCTCCAGAAACCGCGGTTGGGCTCCTGGGCCCGCTCCAGCAGCAACACGTGATCGCGCTCGTTGAAGCAATAGAGCAGCGTGGCGACTTTGTAGGGCAATGCCATCGGCCAGAATTTCCAGTGCCGGATGCCGGATGTCGAATGGAAAATTCCATTGTCACCACGCCCCAAAATGTTAGCATGGCCGGCCTCGTTTTGAGGGCGGGAAAAATGCACATGAAAACATATGACGTTGCGGTGATTGGCGGTGATGGTACGGGACCGGAAGTGACGCGGGAGGCGCTTAAAGTTTCCGAAGCCGCGGCCGGGAAATTTGGATTCAAGCTCAACTGGCACCCATACGATTTCGGGGGCGAACATTATCTCAAGACCAACGAAGTGCTGCCCGATGGGGCGGTGGATGAACTCCGAAAGTTCAAAGCCATTTTCCTGGGGGCCGTCGGCCATCCGAAGGTGAAACCTGGGATCCTGGAAAAGGGGATACTGCTGCGCCTGCGGTTCGAACTGGAGCAGTACATCAATCTGCGCCCGGTCAAGCTCTACCGCGCGGCGGACTGTCCGCTCAAGGACAAGGGTCCGGAGCACATTGACTTTGTGGTGGTGCGTGAGAACAACGAGGGGCTTTACGCCGGGGCGGGAGGATTTCAGTACCACGGGACGCCGCACGAAGTCGCCATTCAGGAATCGGTGAACACCCGCTATGGGGTGGAACGCTGTCTCAAATACGCCTTCGAACTGGCCCGGAAACGGCGCGATGGCAAACCGTGGAAGGGCCTCAAAGCCGAAGACGTCAAGGCCGGCAAAACCGCCCAACTGACCCTGTGCGGCAAGACCAACGTATTGACTTACGCTTTTGACCTGTGGTGGCGCGCGTTTAATGAATTGGCGCCGAAATATCCCAAGGTCAAAACCGATTACGCGCACGTGGACGCCACCGTCATGTGGTTTGTGAAGAACCCGGAATGGTTCGATGTGATCGTCACGGACAATATGTTTGGCGACATCATTACGGACTTGGCGGCGATGATTCAGGGCGGCTTGGGCGTGGCGGCGGGCGGCAATATCAACCCTGAAGGGGCGAGCATGTTTGAGCCGATGGGAGGCAGCGCGCCCAAATACACCGGCCAGAACGTCATCAACCCGATCGCGGCGATCAATGCGGCCGGCATGATGCTGGACTTTCTGGGCGAAGCCAAAGCCGGCGCCGCGATAGACTCGGCGGTGGTGAAGATCATCAATACCAAAATCAAATCCCTTGCGGCCGGCAAAATGGGATACGGCACGCGTGAGGTGGGCGACCTCATCGCTGCGGCGATTTGAAAGCCGGGGAATGAAATCGCTGACAGAACATCTTTGGTTTGAAGTCCCGAATCGCCGGGGGTTCGTCAACATTACTGGCACGGTCGAGGATTTGGTCAAGAAAAGCGGCGTGAAAGAAGGCCTCTGTTTGGTGAATGCCATGCATATAACCGCGTCGGTATTCATCAATGACGCGGAGGAGGGGTTGCTGCACGACTATGAGGTGTGGCTGGAGAAACTGGCGCCTCACGCGCCGACCGGCCAATACCAGCATAACCGCACGGGTGAAGATAACGCCGATGCGCACCTGAAGCGGCAGGTGATGGGCCGCGAGGTGGTGGTGGCGATCACCAATGGGAAACTCGACTTCGGCCCGTGGGAGCAGATTTTCTACGGTGAGTTTGACGGGCGCCGCCGGAAACGGGTGCTGGTCAAGATCATTGGGGAGTAACCTGGAAACATCGAACATCGAACATCGAACATCCAATGAAAGCAAAGAGCCCTCAACCCTGGGCTGAGGGATGCAACCCCGTAGGGGTTGTGGTTTGTTCATTCTCCCACCCAGGGTAGCTCGTTCCTCGCGACCCTGGGCTGAAGGATGCAACCCCGTAGGGGTTGTGATTACTCTGGTTGCTTGACCCCGGAAGGTCCCTTGGAAGCGGGTTGGGTTGAAGTGATGAGGGTTGGCGCCACCACCGCCGGGGTGGCGGCAGCGGTAACCGGGGCTGGCGCCGGGGCCGGAATTTCCAGCGGATGTTCGTGCTTCTGCCATTCCTCCGACACGCGACCGCTGCAGCAGGCGGTGTTCAGCGGATAAATGTCGGGATCAAAAATCACGTGATAAAAATGCCACACGACGATGGCCAGACAGGCCAAAACCGCCTCGTAGTAATGGATCGTGAGCGCCACATCCACCACCCAGCGTGGCAGAAAATGCGTGACGTCCAGCTTGAACCAGATAATCAATCCGGTCGCGCCCATGATGATGGTGCCCCATAAGACGGCCCAGTATTCCACCTTCTCAGCGTAGCCGAACCGGCCAAATTGGGGTCTTTGGCTGCTCAAGCCGGTGAGATAGCGCACCGCGCAGCGCAAGTCCGCCAAATCCTTTTTCACGGGAAACAAATCATTCACGAGCCGGCGGCCTTCCCGGGTGGTTAAAATGTGAACGAGATGGTAAAGCCCGACCAGCAGCAGAACGATGCCGGCGACGCGATGGATCCAGCGGCGGACCGGCTCGCTCGAACCGAGCATTTTCGCCAGGCCCGAATCGGGGAATTTGAGGGCAAATCCGGTTACGGCCAGGGTGATGAAACTCAAGGCGAGCACGGCGTGCTGCCAGCGATGAGACAGCCCCATACGGAGGACGGGCCGGCCGGCGGCGCGGAGATGGGCCGCAACTTTTTTATGAAACAGCAGGGCGTTATGGACGAACATCGCCCCGACGACGCCAAAGATCAGCACCAGATAAATGCGCCGGATCCACCCACTGATGCGCCCGCCCAGGTCGGGGCCATTGCCGGCCTGGGAAATGTCCTGGTGAATCCTGCCGCTCACAAACATTTTGTTGGCCCCCGGGTGACAGCGGCCGCAGGTGGCGACCAGGTTGTTGGAATTGATCATGGAAGCGGGGTCGGAAGAGGGCAGAATCCGGTGATAGCCGTGGCAACTGGCGCAATGAGCGACCACGGTGGAGCCATATTGGGCCGCCAGCCCGTGATAACTTTCCAAATAGGTTTTCACCCGATCGGCGGGAAGGTTGTATTTGTCGTCGAGATAGACGGAGGCATGGCAACGGCTGCAAACCTCGGAAATTTCGAGCGCGGAGTTGCCCTTCAAAGCCTCGATTCTATGTTCGGAATGGCAATCGGTACAGGTGGGGGCGTCGCGTTTGCCGGTAGCCATGGCCTGGCCGTGAACGCTGTTTTCCACGTCGTTGGCTTCCTGCGGGTGGCATTGGCCGCACGTCTGGGCTTGATGCACGAAATGGAGGGGAGAGGCGGGCGAGGTGGGCGGCAGGATGTCGTGGGAACCGTGACAATCCACGCAGGTGGCGGCGTCGGCATGGCCGGCCACTTGGGCCAGACCGTGAACGCTGGCCCCGTAGCTTTCGCCCTGTTGCTCATGGCACCGGGCGCAATTGACGGTTTGGACCGGGCGGTTGTCATCCGGATGGGAGGCAGTAAGGTCGGCGTGGCAAGCAACGCAGGCGTTGGTGGCGTGGACGGATTTCGCCAGCCTGGCTTGGTCAACAAACAGGGAGACCTGACGGCCGGCGGCGTTGGTTTTGGAAAGAGACTCGATGCCGTGGCAATCCAGGCAGTCGCTGTTCGAGGGCGGGGAGGCGGGCGCTCCGCGAACCGAGGAAAGCGCCAAAGCAGCAGCCAGCAGAGCCGCTCCAAATTTTCCGGCATCAACCATCGCATCATTATTGATTAACGGGGAAGAATTGCTCTACCTGCATTGGCGAAGGCTTTGCGTTTCTTGACGGCTAAAAACCAACAAAATTCGTGCAACTATGTCATTTTCAGGTAGTTTAATGGTTGAGGGCAATTTGCCCCGGTGAGTGCCGGGCAGGCGCCCGGTGCGACAATGGCCGGCAATCAAGTGAACAAAGTGTAATAATATAAATAACCCGCCGGCCACGCGTTCACGGCGCACAAGGAAAGAGAGACAATGAAAATGACCAAAATCATCCCCCGAGCAGGATTCACGCTGGTGGAAATCATGATCGTTGTGGCGATCATCGGCCTGTTGGCGGCGATCGCGATACCCAACTTCGTGAAAGCCCGGGCGACGTCGCAGGCGAACGCTTGCATCAACAACATGCGCCAGATTGACAGCGCGGTAAGTGAGTTCGCCCTGGAACAGGGCAAGACCACCGGCGCGGCGGTCAACTTCCCGAACGACCTGACGCCTTATATCAAGTTGAACTCCAATAGTTCGATACCGCCTTGCCCGGCGGGCGGCAGCTACACGGTATATGCCATCGGAGCCTTACCGTCGGTTACCTGCAGTCTGGGCACCACAGTAACTCCGCCGCACGTGATGCCGTGAACGGTGAAGGCAGCCGCGACTTTTGGGAGGCGTTTGAGCGCAGCCTGAAAGTTGCGGCGGGAGTATTATTCGGAAGGCCTAACAGCCTGTTGAAAAATTGATTTTTCGCAGGAGACGGGGAGACGAGTCTCAAATTTCCCGGGATTTTGAGAGACCAGTCAGAGACTCCTTACGTCGTCTCCTACAGTATTATTCGGAAGGGCTAATGCGCCAGGCGGGTGGCCATGGCGTAGATGATGAGGACCAACAGGATCAGGCCCAACCCGAAGAAGAAATAGCCAAACGAGCGCGCGATGTTTTTCCAACGCTCCCATTCGTCCCGGACGCGGTGTTCATTCAGTTTGCCTTCGGCCACCAGCCGGTCATACCAGCGCTTGCGCTCGTGGAGCAGTTCGGTCTTGGACACGCGGCCGGAGAAGATGACGGTATCCATGGGGAACTTCTCGATGCGGAAATGGGTGTTGAAGAAATGGATGGAGAAGATGAAGCCGGCGGCCAGCAACGCCTCGTCCGAGTGCAGGATGAGCGCCACGTTGATGATCCAGCCCGGCAGGAAGCGGGTGAAAAGTTCCGGGAACCACATGATCAAACCCGACGCGCCGATGATGGCCACGCCCCAGAAGACGGCGAAGTAATCGAATTTTTCCCAGTAGGTCCAGCGGTCGAACTGCGGTTTGGGGCCTTTGCCGAAGAACCACTTGTTGTGGGCGACGAAATCGCGGAAGTCGTGCAAGGTTGGCATCATGGAGTCGGGGCCGAACAGGGTTTTCCAGAGCCGGCTGAAGGTGAAGCGGCCGCTGGCCGGATCGCGCAGGGTTTTGCGGCCGGTCCACGCGCGGCCAACCAAGTTAGCCAGATGCAGGCCGAAGTATAAGAAGGTGACGATGGCGCCGAGGTGGTGCAACGTGCGCGCGGTTTCCGGACCGCCCAGGACGCTGAAGATGGCCTTGGCCCAGCCGGTGTAATAAAACTTGAGCGGCATGCCGGTGATGACCAACAGGAGGAAACTGGTTACCACCAGGAAATGCAGGAAACGCTGAAACGGCGTAAAGCGCGTGAACCATTCGTCGTCCACCTGCGTTTTGATCTTGGCCTCGCGGAATTTCTTGGTGTCATGCAGATACAGATAGACCGCGCGCACCAGCCAGCCGAGGGTGTGCAGGCCGAAAAACGCGAACGTGCCGATCAGCAGGCCGGTCATGCCCAAAAACACCGCGTGGAGCAGCGGATAATGTTGGCCGTCCAACGGATTGGCGTGGGGTTTGTATTCGGTAAACCGGGCGGTGGCAGCGGGGTGGCATTGCTGGCAGGTGGCGAGGATGTTGGTGGCCGACAAGTGTGACCGCGGGTCGGACGGCGGCAGCACGTCGTGATAGCCGTGGCAGTCGTAACACGCGGCGACGCGCGGGGCGACGTTGGGTTTGCCCAGCGCCATGGCCTTGCCATGGTAGGTGTCGCGGTAGTGCTCCAGCCGGTCGGCGTGGCACCTGCCGCAACGTTCGTCGCTGACCGCTTTGAAATTATTGCCCTCCGGGTTCACGATTTCATGGGCGCTATGGCAATCTGTGCACACCGGTCCGCGAGGATCCCCCTTGGCCAGCAATTGGCCGTGGACACTCCGGTTGTAGGTCTGTTCGACGCCGAGATGGCACTTGCCGCAGGTCTTGGCCACGTTGGCGTGGTTGATGGGCGAATCGCGGTCCACGGAGCGTTTGATGTCATGGACGCCGTGACAATCGTCGCAAGAGGGCGCGACGATGAGCCCCATCTGAATCAGGGCCCGGCCATGGATGCTTTCCATGTATTGCGAGGCGGCTTCGGGATGATTGATTTGGTACTCCTTGGTGAGGCCGGGGTTGCTGTGGCACTTGGCGCAAGTGAAGGGGAGGTTCATCTTGAAGACCGGCGAGGCGGGGTCATTGACCGGCAAAATGTCATGCGAGCCATGGCAATCCCAGCAATTGGCGGCACCCGAGGCGCCAAGCAGGTGGCTTACGCCGTGGATGCTGGTGGCGTAGTCGCGGGCTTCGTTGGTGTGGCAGACGGCGCAATTGGGCGGCGGCAGAGGATGGTCGTGGACGAGTTCTTTGATGCCGGGATGGCAATCGGTGCAGGAGAGATTGGCGTGGACCGATTTTGAAAAGGCGTTGGTTGGGAAAATCAACGACTCAGTCTTGCCGTCAACCACCCGCGTGGTGTTGGGGTCGAGATGGCAGTCGAGGCAGTCTGAATTGGCGAACTTGTCCTGGGCGGGGGCCGAGAAAGCCGCGAATCCCGCGAGGGCGAAAAGGAAGAACCATTTCGCGCCGGCGGTCCGCCCAAGAGGGACCGTCATTTGACACAATGCCGCCAGTCCGGCGGCGATGGCATTCGCGTTCATCAAAAATCCAAGTGTCGCGGGACAAACCATCACCCTGCGCGGGTCCGGGCGGTTTGCCGCGTATTACACTGAACCGTTCGGAAACGGTATGACGTTATTGCTTGAGGCTCCGCATGTAGGCCGTCAGCGCGGTGACATCCGCGTCCGACAGACCTTCGGTAGCCTTCATCAACGTCTTGCCATCCTTGGTGACACCCTCTTTGATGGCTTTGGCGATGGCGTCGTCGGTCAACGCGGCCTGCACCTTGGCGTCGCTGTAATCCTTGCAGCCGAGGCGTTTACCGATGTTGGTCTGGCCTTTGCCATCCTGGCCGTGACATTTGGCGCAGAGGGTGGTCCAGTTAGCCTTGGCGTCCGCGGCCGAGGCGGTGAGCGCCGTGGCGAATCCCAAGACGATGGTGAGCAGGATGAACTTTTTCATAGATGTAACTGTATTGGCGCGCTCGAGGCGCAACTACGGGGCATAAGGTGGGTGAGGGGGCGGCAAATGACCACGCATTTTTTGGCCAACGCAGAACATTTATTGCTTGGCCGGTTGCCGGGAAGGAGTTACTTGGCCATTTTGGCGCCGGCCAAGTAGATGGTAAAGGTGGTGCCTTCGCCGATACTGGTATGCACGTGGAGCGCGCAGTGGCCTTCTTTGATAAGTCGCTGGACGATGCTCAGGCCGAGGCCGGTTCCGTGTCGGGGCCCTTTGGTTGTGAAGTAAGGCAGGAAGATTCTCGGCAGCACCTCGGGCGGGATGCCCGGCCCATTATCCTGCACCCACAATTTGACCATTGGCGCGGTGTTCTCGAGGCCTTCCACGTTCAGCAGCCGGTCTTGCGGGCCGTCCCGGAACCGGTTCAAATCCAGGGGCTCAAACAAGACCGCGCCGCCGACATCCACGCGATGGCTTAAGGGGGCGCACTGAAACCCGTTGACCACGAGGTTGAGCAGCACCTGGATGAGGTCCGTGCCATTCATTTTGACGCCGGTGTCCTCGTTGAGCGGATGGACGTGGAAATCGTTATCGAGGAGGCTGGGATGCACGCGGACGAGTTGGCTCAAATCGTTGAGCATCTGATTGACGCCCACGCGCGGCGATTCATCCGAACGGCGGCGCAGGAAGCCGAGGTAGCGGCGCGAGATGTCAACGCAATTGCTCGTCTGGCGGCCAATGATGCGCAACCGCTCCCGGATGAACTCCAGATCCTCCATTTCCATCTGCGAAACCTGCCCCAGCCGGCGGTTCAGCACCTGCACGAAACCAGAGACGACGGTCAGTGGCCCATTAATGTCATGGATGATGCTGGCGTAAATGTCGCCGCGGGTTTTGGCGATCTGCTCTTCAATGCGCAGGCTTTGCAATTCGGCCAGGAGTTGCTGGACCTTTTCGGCGCTGCTATGGATTTCGCTTTCCAAGGTGCGCCGCTGCATGGCCCGGCCTACCGCGGTGCGGATGGTCGCGATATCAAATGGTTTATTGATATAGTCGCACGCCCGCAGCCGCAGGGCCTGGCGGATGGTGTCGGTGGTCTCAAAGGCGGTGATCATGATCGCCTCGATGTCCGGTTTGACGAACTTGAGACGTTCGAGCACTTCGATGCCGGACATGCCGGCCATGCGGATATCCAGCACTGCCACGTCAATGGAATGCTTCTGCGCCAGTTCGATGGCCGTGGGACCATCCTCCGCCATCAGCAGATCATAATCATCCTTGAAAATAACGCGGAGCGATTGGCGCGGCCCCTCTTCGTCGTCCACAATCAGCAAAGCGCCGCGACGCTGAAGCGTCGTTTCTGCGGGACCGGCTGCCAAGATTTTTGTGTCTGTGACGAAATCTGAGACCATGTTGAAGGCTCAGGTTATCGCAATCCACACATCGCCAGCAAGCACAAAAATGCGTTTTTCTGCAAACTGCAAATCGGGCGCTTACTTTGGCTGCAGGTGGGCGCGTAGCATGTGCAGGGCTTGGCGCGCGGTCATTTCCTTAAAACGCGGGCGGCTGGCTCGGTTTAACCGGCGCTGGACGATGGTGGCCGACGGGCCGGCCAGCGCCAGAAAGACGGTTCCCAGCGGTTTGTGCGGGGAACCGCCGGTGGGACCGGCAATGCCGGTGATGGCCAGAGCATAATCGGCTCCGAATTTCCTGCGTGCACCGACGGCCATTTCGCGTGCGACCGGAGCGCTCACCGCGCCGTGCCGGGCAAGGGTTTTCGCGCGCACACCCAGAAACTTTCGCTTGGCCTGGTTGCTGTAAGCCACCAGCCCACCCAGAAAAACCGCCGAGGCGCCCGGAACATCCGTCACCCGATGGGCCAAACAACCGCCGGTGCAGGATTCAGCCGTGGCCAGTGTTTGCTGCCGTTTGGCCAGTAGTCCAACCAGCGTCGCCTCCAGTTTTTGTGTCACGGCAGAGTTGCGCAAAAATGATGAATGTCGAATGGAAATCCGGTGTCCAACCCGCCAATCGTCGTTCGGGCTTCGTCATTACTCATTGCTTTGGCTCCGGGTGGTGGATTTCGGCGTCGAAGGTCCCGGCCACGTAGCTTTTTTCGTCGTCGGGCGTGCTCAAATAAATTTTCCCCGGCAGCCGGTTGCCGGCGAGTTCGCCGAATTCGATTTTCAAGGCATATCCTTTGCGAAAATCCTGGATGCGCACTTTGGGCTCGTCGTCCTTCCAGCGCAGGCGCACCCGCGGCGCATTCGTGACGTCGTTGGGAATGTTGACGGTCCGTCCGGCCAAGTCTGCGCTCTCATTGGCGTGGAGATAAACCGAAAGGCTCTGGTCCGGGGTCCCGTGGGGCGGCCAGCGCAAAGTCAGGGTGCCGCCCTCCAAGATTGCCCGCGCACAGATAAAGTTGGTGCCGTGAATGCGGCCAGCGGCCGTAGCATCGGGGATTACCGCCGCGCCGAGTTCCAGCGTCCAGTTTGTGTCATTGGCGGGCGGCGCGACCAACGGCGTATTGGGCGCCGGCGTGACTTGTTTGGCCGGGGGCGGCGCGGTGGTTTGGGCGGTGGTCGCCGGATTGGTTTGGCCTGCGGCCGGCTGCGGATGGTTCATCAACCGGAAAATCTCTCCACGATACACAATCGCCGCCGCCGCGAGCCCGCAGAGCAAAACCAACAAAATAATGGCGGCCACGGGCGAACTTTTTGCCCGCGGCGCCAGGCCTCCCAAATCACCCGAGGTCGGGAGCGGCCGCTCCCCGCCCACCTTGCTGCCGGTGATAATAAATTTGGGGTCAGCCGACGCGGGCGCCTGGGGCACGGTGATCTTCTGGAAGCAAGTAGGGCATTCCATGACCGTGCCGGATTGCGACGAATCGCACTTGATATGCTGGCCGCATACCGGACATGCGTATTTGAATTCGCTCATGGCGTCTGAACGTAAGCAACATTTCACATTCGGGCCCCGACGGCAACCCGATTTTCCAGTCACCCCTGCGCGCGAAATGCCTTTGCCTCCCGGCGGGTTTGCGCTAAAAATCTGCGTCATTCGCGCAAATCCGCGAGGCCATGAAAAAACAATCTCCCATCTCCCGCAGCGGGCGGTTCGCCGGTGCGCCGGCGGCCGAGGCCGCACAATTCACCGAATCCATTACCTTTGACCATCGGCTTGGGCGGCAGGACCTCGCCGGCTCGATGGCTCACGCCCAAATGCTCCACCGAATCGGCGTGCTGAAGAAAAATGAGTTGCGCGCCATCGTTCGCGGTCTGGACGCCTTGGGCCGGGAAATCGCCGCCGGTAAATTGAAGTGGCGGCCGGAGCTCGAAGACGTGCACATGAATATCGAGGCCGAACTCACCCGGCGCGTCCCCGCCGCCGCCAAATTGCACACGGCCCGCTCGCGCAATGACCAGGTCGCGCTCGATATGCGGCTCTGGCTGCGTGAAGAAATCATATCATTACTGGGGGAAATCGCGGACCTGCAGCGCGCGCTGGTGCTGCTGGGCGAGAAGAATGCCGACGTGCTGATTCCCGGTTACACGCATATGCAGCGCGCCCAGCCGGTTTATCTTGCGCACCATCTGCTCGCTTATGTGGAGATGCTGGAGCGTGATTGCGAGCGGCTGTGGGATTGTCACTCGCGCGTGAACGTCTGCCCGCTGGGCAGCGGCGCTTTGGCGGGTTCCACGCTGCCGCTCAAACGCGAGCTCGTCGCCAAGTTGCTCGGCTTTGTGGACGCGAGCGGACGGCCGCAGCTTACGCAGAATTCGATGGATGCCGTAGGCGACCGGGATTTTGCCGTGGAATTCTGCGCCGCCGCCGCGTTGCTGGCCGTGCATTTCTCGCGGCTGGCGGAGGATTTGATTCTTTGGGCCAGCACGGAGTTCAATTTCATCAAGATAGCCGATGCCTACACGACCGGCTCGTCGCTGATGCCGCAGAAGAGGAATCCGGACGTGGCGGAACTGGCGCGGGGCAAGTCCGGACGTGTCATCGGCAACTTGGTCGCGGTGCTCACGCTGCTCAAGGGCCTGCCTATGACCTACAACCGCGATTTGCAGGAGGATAAAGAACGGCTGTTCGACAGCGCCGACACCGTGCGCGCCACCACGCGGCTCATGGCCGGGATGCTGCGCCATATCAAGGTGAATCGCGCCGACTGCGGCGTTGCGGCGGGTGATCCCGCTCTGCTGGCGACGGATTTGGCGGATTATCTGGTGCGCAAAGGGAGGCCATTCCGGCAGGCTCATCACGTCGTGGGCGCGGTAGTGGCGCTGGCGGAGAAACTGGGCAAACCGCTGAACCGGCTCACGCTGGCCGAACTGCAATTGGTGGACAAAACTTTTGGCCGCGATGCGTTGGGCGTGTTTGATCTGCAGCGGGCGATGGCGAGACGGAACCTGACCGGCGCGCCGGGGACGAAGGAAGTGGCCAGGCAATTGGCGAGGTGGCGAGGGCTGCTTTCGTAAAGAGGAGCCCCTTCAGCACGCTTGGCCAAAGCGGCGGAGGGCCGCCGCACTCCAGGACGCTTTGCGCAATGCGCCAGACCTTGGGAGCTTTCCCACCTCACCAATCCGGGCACACGTCGAATTCATCCGTCATCGAAATCCGGTCTGTCTTAAACCGATAAATCGCTTTTACCATCGCTGGCGACACGGAGCGTTCAAACCACGCCGCCGAGCACCACGGATATTGGCAGGCGACAGCCACCAAACCGTGTTTGACCGCATTCTGGTGGACATAATTCAACCAAGACGCTGGCGCGAAATGCCTGAGACTTACGATACACGCGAAGCGTCTTGGAGTGCGCCAGCCCCCTGGCGCTTTTCCATTACGACTTTAGCTGGCGGCAGAGGTGAAAAGACTTATCCTGTGAGACAAATGGCTGAGCCGTTTAACGACTTGCTCCGCGCCACGTCGCGCTCGTTCCACCTGACGCTGCGCATATTGCCACAGGCGGTCCGTCACCAAATCGGGCTGGCTTACCTGCTGGCGCGCACGACGGACACCATCGCGGACACGGAATTGGTCCCGTTGGAGCAGCGGCTGGAATCCTTGCACCGGTTGCGCGAGCGGATCCTCGGCCAAAGCACGGCGCCCCTGAATTTCGGCGAACTGGCCCGCCAACAGGGTTCGC
Source organism: Verrucomicrobiota bacterium (assembly GCA_049523455.1). Lineage (GTDB taxonomy): Bacteria > Verrucomicrobiota > Verrucomicrobiia > Limisphaerales > UBA11358 > UBA11358. The sequence goes on from JBEKMW010000060.1 coordinate 14,486, forward strand.
CCGCGGAAAGGTTGTTGCTGGAAAAGGTCGAGGGCAGCCTGGCGGCATTGCAGCAGTGTTCGCCCGGGGACCAAAAACTCATGCGTGACGCGCTGGCGACGATCACGGGCGGCCAGGAGCTGGACTTGCGGCGCTTTGCCCGGGCGACGTTGCCGCCGGAAGGCGGAGCCCCGAACATCCTCGCCCTGGAGACGGCGGCCGAGTTGGACGATTACACTTATCGCGTGGCCGGCTGCGTGGGCGAATTCTGGACGAAAATCTGCCGCGCGCATTTGTTTCCCACGGCGCGAATAGACGAGGCGCAATTGATTGACGACGGCGTGCGGTTCGGCAAAGGATTGCAACTGGTGAACATTTTGCGCGATGTGCCCGCGGACTTGCACCGGGGCCGGTGTTATTTGCCAACGGAAAGGTTGGAGCCGGCAGGATTGTTGCCCGAGGTGCTGCTCTCGCCCGCGAACGAAACGAGGTTCCGGCCGTTGTTCCACGAGTATCTCGACAAGGCCCAAGCGCACCTGGCGGCCGGCTGGGCTTACACCAACGCGCTGCCGCGCAACCAGGTCCGGGTGCGGCTGGCTTGCGCGTGGCCCATCCTGATTGGCGTGAAAACCATCGAACGGTTGCGCGCGGCCAACGTACTCGAGTTGCGGCAGGGCATCAAAATTCCACGCCGCGAGACACGCAGAATCATAGTGCAGTCCGTGCTGCGAATTCCCTTTGCCGGCGCCTGGCGAAGCCAGTTCTGAAGAATGTAAACGTAGGTAAAATCCATTTTCTGGCTTGCCGAGTCGTAGTTCGGAGCGCTCGTTCGATTGCAACAAACGCCCACCTTTGCCCAAAGACGGGCTGCGGCACGGCACTCTTCGTTCTTTGCTGCGCTCCGAACGAAGATTGGAGGCGGCGGGAGTTGAACCCGCGTCCCTGGCAAAGTTACCAGCCGCGACTACATGCTTAGTCCGGAGCAGGTTTTCTGCTGTGCGATGGCGTCCGGACTCGAATCGCACTGCCTAGTCCGCATGGAATTTTCTCGGCCAACGGCGCGCGGTCTCCGCCGTCAACCATGCCTGCTATGGCGTTCTTCCGGCGTAGCAGGTGTCCACCGGCGAACGTCGCGGACTATTAGGCCGCGAGAGCTAATTCATCGTTAGCTGTTTTGTTTGATGCGATGATTAACGAGGCCAACGCATCGTCCTCGGCATGCCGCCTCTGGCGCGTCTCCCAGGTCGAAACCGGTGCGCCCCCACAAGCGAACTTCTTTATCTTCGCGTTAAACCTGCATCAGGTCAAGCGTGGGTAGTGTCCAGATTTGTTTTCGGAGCGCGGGTCTGCGACCCGCAGCGGTTTGGATTGCATGAGGATGTGCTGCGGCTCATGGAGCCGCGCTCCTGAACTTGGGACTCTAGCCCTTGCAATTGATTGGCCTTAACCGCCGCCATCCGCCGTCCCCGAGAGGTTGGCTCTGCGCTTTTCCAATTCCGCCAGCCCGGCTTGCGCTTCCGGGCGCGGCAGATTGCCCTCGGCCAACACGCGGTCGCTCAGTCCCAGCAATCGCTGGTAAAACAGTTTGCCAAAGTCCAAAAGCTTCGCACTGGTCGGCGCGGCGTCCAGGATGCCGAACAGTGTATCCTCGGCTTTCGCGAATTCACGCGTCTGTTCGTAATGGCGCATGAGCAGCCCCCCGGTCTCCAAGGGCAGCGGCGAGTCGCGCAACCCGGTCAGAAACGCCTCGACCGTTGGCGCGAAATCCGGACGTTCCGTGATTTCACTGCGGCTGACCGTGCCCAGCAGCAGGTGCAATCCCTTGAGATAATATGCACGGCTGTCTTCCCAGCGTTCCTGGCCGGCCAGCAGGTCGCCTTTGGTTTTTAAGAGGGTTGCCAGCATGAAGGCCTTGGCTTCGACTCCCGAGGCCGGCTCGCCCTCAATCAATCGTGCCAGCAACTCCGTCTCGGACATCCGGAGCACCTCCAAGGCGGCCATACCGGTCAGCCGGCGAAACTCATCGTCCGTCGCGGTTGCGGCCTCCGGCCACTGTTCGTTCTTCGTCAGGCCGACAATCCGGGTCAACGTCGCAACAAACTGCTCGATCTGGCGCAAAAGGTAATCGCGGCGAATCATGCGATGAAATCGAACCGCTGCAGGATTACAGCTTGGAGGCGATGCGTTTGATGAACTGGCGGAAGTCGGCGCCCAGGTCCGGGTGCGCGAGGCCAAACTCGACGTTGGTTTTGAGAAAATCGAGTTTGTTGCCGATATCAAAACGGCGTCCGTCGAATTTCAGCCCGTAAATCGCCCGGTCCTTCAACATCAGGCGCATGGCGTCCGTGAGTTGAATTTCGCCATTCTTGCCGGGCGTCATTTTGGCGAGGTAATCGAAGATGTCCGGCGTGAAGGCGTAGCGCGCCGCGATGGCGAGATTGGTGGGCGCTTCGCCGGGCTTGGGCTTTTCAATCAGGTCTTCGATGAGATAAAGCCCGTCGTTCATGGGCCGCCCGCCGACGATGCCGTAAAGGCCGGCCTTGGCCGGGTCCACTTGCTCAAGCGCGACCACCGACTCGTGATAGCGCGCGTGGATCTCCATCAGCCGTTTCAGGAGCGGCGTCCTGGATTGGATGAGCGTGTCCCCGAGCAGCAGGAGGAAGGGTTCGTTGCCGACGTGTTCGCGGGCGTAGGAAACCGCGTCGCCGAGTCCATTCAGTTCCTTCTGCCAAACGAAATGGATGTTGGCCAGTTGGGAGATGCGGCGGAGGCGGGCGAGTTCCTCAACGCGGTTTTTTTCCTGCAACTCGGCTTCCAGTTCGAAATTCCGGTCGAAATGCTCTTCGATGGCGCGTTTGCCTTTGCCGATGATCATGAGAATGTCGGTGATGCCGGCAGCCACGGCTTCTTCGACGACGTATTGAATAACCGGGGTGTCCACGATGGGCAGCATTTCCTTGGGTTGGGATTTGGCGGCCGGCAGAAAGCGGGTGCCGAAACCGGCGGCGGGGATGACAGCTTTGCGAATCATGGGCAACGAGATTTAATCTTCAGGCAGAATGACCGGTTTGAAAACCTTGACGCCCATGGCGCCCAGCCGTTGTTGCAATCGCTCGTAGGTGGCCTCGTCCGGATAGGTGCCGACGATGGCGCCGCCGGAGCCGGGGAATTTGGCGCTGGCGCCGGCGGCGCGGGCGGTTTCAATCATGCGCAGGTTGCCCTCGCCGATTTGGTAAATCTGGCACCGCTGGTTGAAGTTGCTGTCGAGTAGCGGCCCGATTTGGTTCCCACGCCCCTGGAGGAGGAGTTCGCGCACCTGGTCGGTGAGGCTGGCCCAAAATTTCATGGCCTCGACGACCGCTGGCTCGCCGCGGTTGAAGCGGCTGCGGATGTCGCTGTGGAAAACCTCGGTGCCTTCGGCGAGATCGGTGCGGTAGGCGAGGTAAAGCGGCGGCAGGAGGCGCGGGTCCATTTCCTGGTATTCTCCGTGGCCCTGGCGCTCCATCAACTGCCGGTCGAAATTCATATAGACCAATCCCTCATAAACCTGGATCACCCGGTCTTGCAGGCCGGCGGGGATGCCGAGTTCCTGCGTCTCGACTGAGAGAATCAGGTTCGGCTGGACGTGGCGCGGGATGGACACGCCGTAAAAGGCCATCAGCGCCCGCAGGCAGGCGGTGATGATGGCGCTGGAACCGGCGAGGCCGACACGGCTGGGGATGTTCGTGTTGTAGCGCAGGGTGAAATTACGGTCGTGCAACTTGATGCCCTGCTCCTGGCAATAATCATAAAACCGTTTGATCGTCGCTTTGAGCAACCGGATGCCGCCGTAATAACCGAACAACTGGACGTCTTCCGCCAGGGCGGCGAGGCTGGCGAAATTCGATTGATCACGCGAGTTCGGCAGGATTTCCAACTCTGGCGTTTCGTAGAGCACCACCTCGGTGCGGAAATTGCGGACGATGAAGGAAATCGTCTTGCCGAAATAACCGTCCGACGGGTTGCCAATCAGCCCGGTGCGGGCAAAAGCTTGTGTGCGGATAATCATGATTGCAGCCTTCGGGTAAAAAGCAGCGGCTTAAAGCGACCGGATTGTGCCCCCACCGTACGTGGCGGTCAATGCAAACCGGCGGAGCTACTCCTTGAGGCGCTTGGCTTCCCAATTCCTGGTAGAGGTATTGCCCATCCACTCCACTGTAAACGTTCCTTTGATGGCATCGCCACTAATAGTGCCTTCGTAGGTGTAGTTGGCATTTGGGCCCTTTCCAGACGCAGGTGGATGCGTAAAATTGAAGGAAAGCGTGTTTCCCTGGATTTTCGCTTCGCTGATCGGCAATTCGGAGACGCTCGCCTTGCCGTTGACCATGGGGCTGCTGTAGTAACTGAGCGTCCCAGTCAGCGTGTCGCCGTCGAGCTTGAGTTTCAGGGTCTGCGCGCCGACGCGGACTTGAGTGTTCGTGGTGGGGGTGGTGACTTTCCATGTGCCGGTGGGGTTGACGGTTGGCTCTCCGGCTTGGGTCACGCAAATGGCAGTCAAAAAAAGGAGCACGCCAGCTAAACAGATGCTTCGATGTAGTTTCATGGTTTTGTTGTTGTTGACGTTAAACCTTCACACAACTCTTCAGACCGGCCTGCAACCAAATCATCACGTTCGTTGCCGCCTGATAAGCTGAACAAAAACAAAACGGGGCCGGAATTGCTTTCGGCCCCGCTCGTGATTTTCTTGGCGACGGTCATCGGCCGCCGCTACAGGCTTAATAATCCATTCCGCCCATGCCGCCGCCCGGAGGCATCTGGGCGGGCTTTTCCTTCTCCGGCACTTCGGTGATGAGGCACTCGGTGGTGAGCAGCAACCCGGCAATCGAAGCCGCGTTTTGCAGCGCGGTGCGGGTGACTTTCTTCGGGTCCACCACGCCGGCCTTCACCAGGTCTTCGTACTCGCCCGAGGCCACGTTGTAGCCCTCGTTGCCCTTGCGTTTCTTGACTTCCTCCACCACCACGGAGCCTTCCACGCCCGCGTTGTTGGCGAGCGAGCGAAGCGGCGATTCCACGGCGCTTTTCACGATGTCCACGCCGATGCGTTCATCTTCGTTGGCGGGCTTGACCGATTCAATGGCGGGCAGGCAGCGCAACAGCGCCACGCCGCCGCCGGCCACAATGCCTTCCTCGACGGCCGCGCGGGTCGCGTGCAGCGCATCCTCCACGCGCGCCTTCTTTTCCTTCATTTCGCTTTCGGTCGCGGCCCCGACATTGATGACGGCCACGCCGCCGGCGAGTTTCGCAAGGCGTTCCTGCAATTTCTCGCGGTCGTAATCGCTCGTCGTCTCCTCGATCTGGCGGCGGATCTGGTTCACGCGGCCCTGGATGTCCGAGCTTTTGCCTCCGCCCTCGACGATGGTGGTGTTTTCCTTGTCCACCACCACACTCTTGGCGCGGCCGAGGTCATTCAATTCAATGCCCTCGAGCTTGATGCCCAGGTCTTCGCTGATGAACTTGCCGCCGGTGAGCACGGCGATGTCTTCCATCATGGCCTTGCGGCGGTCGCCGAAGCCCGGCGCCTTTACCGCACAGACATTCAGCGTGCCACGCAGCTTGTTCACCACCAGCGTGGCGAGCGCTTCCCCTTCCACTTCCTCGGCGATGACCAGCAGCGGTTTGCCCGTGCGCGCGGCCTTTTCGAGCAGCGGCAAGAGGTCCTTCAGGCTGCTGATTTTCTTTTCATAAATCAGGATGTAGGGATCTTCCAGCTTCGCTTCCATCGTCTCGGCGTTGGTCACGAAGTAAGGCGAAAGATAGCCCTTGTCGAACTGCATGCCCTCCACCACCTCGAGCGTCGTCTCGATGGACTTGGCTTCCTCGACGGTGATGGTGCCGTCCTTGCCGACCTTGTCCATCGCCTCGGCGATTTTGTCCGCGATTTCATAATCCCAGTTGGCCGAGACCGCGCCGACCTGGCGGATTTCGTCCTTGTCCTTGACCTTCTTGGTGATTTTGTCGAGCTGCGCGACGGCGGCTTCGACGGCCTTTTGGATGCCGCGTTGGATGCCGATGGGGTTGGCGCCGGACGTGACAAACTTCAGGCCTCCGCGGTAAATGGCTTCCGCGAGCACGGTGGCGGTGGTGGTGCCGTCGCCCGCGGCGTCGCTCGTTTTGCTGGCCACTTCGCGGACCATCTGGGCGCCCATGTTTTCGTAGGGATCTTCCAGCTCGATTTCCTTGGCCACGGTCACGCCGTCCTTGGTGACGGTGGGCGAGCCGTATTTTTTGTCAATCACCACGTTGCGGCCCTTGGGGCCGAGCGTGGCGGCGACCGCCTTGTTCAGTTTGGAAACGCCGCGCAGGATCGCCTGCCGCGCCGCCTCATCGAACACTAATTGTTTTGCTGCCATATTCTTTTAAGTTGAGAGTTGAATGTTGAATGTTGAGCGTTGAATGTTTTATTCCAGCACGGCCAGGATGTCGTCGCTCGACAAAATCTTGTATTCCTTGCCGTCAATCTTGATTTCCGTGCCGCCGTATTTGGACACCAGCACGCGGTCGCCCTTTTTGACTTCAAACGGGATTTTCTTCCCGTCGTCATTGGTCTTGCCGGTGCCCAGGGCGATGATGATGCCCTCCTGCGGTTTTTCCTTGGCGGTATCGGGGATGATGATGCCGCCCTTCTTTACTTCCTTCTCCTCGACCGGCTCGACCAGGATGCGGTCGCCGATCGGCTTAACGTTTAGTGCCATAGTTTGTTATGTTTGGTTGTTGGTTTGACTGTTAATCGTAATCAAATCCCACCGCACCCGCGATGGGAAGATTGTTGGGTTACTTCTTTTCGTCCACCACTTCCGCGTCAATCACGCCTTCGTCCTTGTCCTTCTTTTTTTCGTCGGACTTCGCTTCGCCCGTCGGTTCGCCGCCGGACGGCCCGCCACTCTTCGCCTTTTCCGCCTGCGCTTTCGCCGCGGCCGCTTTGTATAGCTCCGCGCTCACGGCCTGCCACGCCTCGTTCAATTTCTCGGCGGCCGATTTTATCGCCGCGGCGTCGCTGCCCTTCAAAGCTTCCTTGACCTCCGCGGCGGCTTTTTCAATCTTCGCCTTTTCGTCGCCGGAAATCTTGTCCGCGTTTTCCTTGAGCATCTTTTCGGAACGATACACCGCGCCATCGGCTTCGTTGCGCGTCTCCACTTCCTCGCGCTTGGCCTTGTCCTCCTCGGCGTGGGCCTCGGCGTCCTTGCGCATTTTCTCCACTTCGTCCTTCGCCAGGCCGCTGCTTGCGGTGATGGTGATCTTTTGTTCCTTGCCGGTGCCCAGGTCCTTGGCGGCGACGTGCAGGATGCCGTTCGCGTCAATGTCGAACGTCACTTCAATCTGCGGCACGCCGCGCGGGGCCGGCGGAATGTCGGTAAGATGGAATTTGCCGATGGTCTTGTTGTCGCGGGCGAATTGGCGCTCGCCCTGCAACACATGAATTTCCACGCCCGGCTGGCTGTCGCTCGCCGTGGAGAAAATTTCCGATTTGCGCGTGGGAATCGTCGTGTTGCGCTCGATGAGCCGCGTGAACACGCCGCCCAACGTCTCAATGCCCAACGACAACGGCGTCACGTCGAGCAGGAGCACGTCCTTGACCTCGCCTTTGAGCACTCCGGCCTGGATGCCCGCGCCCACGGCCACCACTTCATCCGGGTTCACCCCCTGGTGCGGCGGTTTGTTGACCAGCGAATGCGCGGTCTCCACGACGCGGGGCATGCGGGTCATGCCGCCCACCAGCACCAGCTCATCTATCTTCGGGGCTTCTATGCCCGCATCACTCAGGCAGGCCTTCACCGGCTTGATGGTGCGCTCGAACAAATCGTCGCAAAGCTGCTCCATTTTGGCGCGGCTGAGTGATTTCTGGATGTGCTTGGGCCCGCTGGCATCCGCGGTGATAAATGGCAAATTGATTTCGTATTGCTGCGCGCTGGACAAGGCGATCTTCGCCTTTTCCGCTTCCTCCTTGATGCGTTGCAGCGCGTCCGGCTGCTTGCGCAGGTCCATGCCGGAGTCCTTTTTGAACTCGTCGAGAATCCAATCCATGATGCGGCCGTCCCAATCGTCGCCGCCCAGGTGGGTATCGCCGTTGGTGGCTTTGACTTCGAACACGCCGTCGCCGATTTCCAGCACGGAAATATCGAAGGTGCCGCCGCCCAGGTCATAAACGGCAATCTTCTCATCCTTTTTCTTGTCGAGGCCGTAGGCGAGGGACGCCGCCGTGGGCTCGTTGATGATGCGGAGCACCTCCAGGCCGGCGATGCGTCCGGCGTCCTTCGTGGCCTGGCGCTGCGAATCGTTGAAGTATGCGGGCACCGTGATGACCGCCTGCGTGATTTTTTCCCCCAGGCGCATTTCGGCGTCAGCCTTCAGTTTGGCGAGAATCATTGCGGAAATTTCCGGCGGCGAAAACAGTTTGGGTTTGCCCTCCACTTCCACTTCCACGGCGGCGTCGCCGTTGGAGGTCTTTACCACCTTGTAAGGCACCCGTTTGATTTCCTCCGAGACTTCGTCATATTTGCGCCCCATGAAGCGCTTGATGGAGTAAACCGTGTTGCGCGAGTTGGTGACGGCTTGGCGCTTGGCTGCCTCGCCCACGAGCCGCTCGCCGCTCTTGGTGAACGCGACGACGCTCGGTGTGGTGCGCTTGCCCTCCGAATTTTCCAGAACCAGCGGTTCGCCGCCTTCCATTACGGCCATGCAGGAATTGGTCGTTCCCAAATCAATGCCTAAAACTTTTGCCATAAAATCTCTTGGTTAAATACAAATTATCCCCTTCTTCAAGCACTACGAGTGCCGCAGGCCTGAAATGTCCAAAACCATTGAAAATCAAAGAGAAATCACCAAATGACACCGCCAAAACCGTGTGCCAAAAGCGCCATCTTGTCACACCGGAAGTGCCATTTGGCACAGTTGGCGTAGGACAGGCGTCGCGCCTGTCTCCATCTCAATGTCTTGATGGCAAAGCGCCATTCCTCGGTCATCCAATAAGCAAACGGGCTTTCAAAGCGAAGATTCAAAGTCAGAGACAGGCGCGACGCCCGTCCTGCGTGAAACCCTATTCCTATTTGCTCCCCGGTTTGCTGGCCGGGATTCGCGCCAGGTCCGGCGGCAATTTATCCGCCTCGAAGGTTTCGACTTGCAGTGAAAGCAAACTGACAAACGGCACGCCGAATTTTACCGCGCCGTTCGAGCGGTCCACGATCGCGGCCACGCCGACGACGTACCCGCTATTCGCATAGACGATGTCCATCGTTTCCCGCACGCGGCCGCCCTGGGTGACCACGTCTTCGACGACCAGAATCTTCTCGCCACGCTCGATTTTGAAGCCGCGCCGCAGGACGAGTTTGCCGTCCTCCTTTTCCGCAAAAATGAATCGCACCCGTAGTTGGCGCGCGACTTCCTGTCCAATCACGAGCCCGCCCAGCGCCGGCGCAATGACCGTGACCGCCTCAGACTTTTCCACCTTCGTAGCTAGGGTGGCGCCGAGCTTCTCCACGACGGGCATCTGCTGGAGCGCGAGGGCGCATTGGAAGTATTCCCGGCTGTGCAGGCCGCTGCGCAGGATAAAATGACCTTCGAGCAGCGCGCCGGTGTCGCGAAAAACTTGGAGAACTTCGTCCGGGGTCATGGGTGGCAGGTGGCGTTCAGCGGTTAAAGTTCATACTCCGCCAATCCACTGGCGGTCTTCCCAAACCGCTTTGATGGACGTGATATTCCGCCGGTCGAAAATATGTTTCGCCGCGCCCGCGAGATTGCCTTTTTTTAATTTGTTCCAGGCATCGCTGGCGTTGATGGCCACGAACTGCAGCACGCTCGGGTCGCGGTAACAGTCTATCATGCAGCGCGTACAGCCGTCGCGGATGAGCTTGGTTTCGTCCCATTCCCAGACTTTGCACATGGGCTTTTCCCAGAAGTGGCAGCGGTATAAATCGAGGTTCCAGTCGAGGTAAAAATACTTGTGCCCACCCAGGCAGCCGAATTTCTCCCGCTCGCCGCGCAAGTGCCGCTGCATTTCGCTGAGCGATTCGGTGGGGTTGACCACGGAGAATCCGCTGCGCGCCTTCATCGTCTTGATCTTCTCAAATACCTCGATGAGTTCGGCCTTGGAATAGTTCACCAGCCCGCTGTCGCTGAAGCTCAGATAGCTGCTGGCCAGCGACGTGAGCGGGTAGCTGAACGTGCAGCTCTTGAAGCCGAGCGATGCGAGGAACGCCGGCAGCTTCTCGTAATCGTCAATCAACCGGCTGGCCGTGATGCTGGCGGTGGTCTGCACGCCGGCGGAATGGAAGAATTCGTTGGCGCGCCTGATTTTTTTGCACACGTCCGGCAGGCCGCGGTTGCGCTCATGCTTGGCCACGTCGTGCGCGTCTATGGACATAATCACGCTGGTCAGGCCGTCATCGGTCAGGCCGCGCAGGTTTTCCTCGGTCCACAAACCGCCGTTGGTGCAAATCATCGGATGGATCCCGAGCTCGGCGGCGTAGCGCGTCATCGCCCGCAAATCGCGATGAACCATGGGCTCGCCGCCAACGAACAGGAGGTAGCCGATATGATTCTTCAACGCCACATCCACGGCCAGCTTCGCCTCGTCCAGCGTAACGCTCCGCCGCGCCTTGGGATCAAACTTCGAGCGGGCGAAACCGCAAAAATCGCAATCCGCGTTGCAGATGTTGGTGATGGCGAACTGGAGGTAACCGGGACCGCCATGGCGGAGGACTTCGCCAAACAGCTTGAGCGTGCCTTTTTTCGGTCGCACGACCGGCCGGGAAAAATCACGCGCCGCCGAAGCGGGCGGGGCAACGACGGGCGGCGGCTTGGGCGCGGCAGAAATGCTACTCATGCAAACCAGTATATTGTGTCGCCAAGAACGGTTGCGGGCAAACTTTCTTTCGTGCCGGTAATGAGTCAGTCTGGTGGGGCGAGGCTCCTGACGAGCCGCCTTCGCAAAGCTCCGACGCGCCGTGTCCGGCTCGCGGGGACGCTCGTCCCACCAAAAGTTGTCGCCTTGGCATCGCCCTCATTTTCACTTTGCGCACGGCCAGCGAAATGCTTAACGTTTGGTGGTGTCCTGATTTGCGGTGGAGCGCGGGCTTCAGCCCGCTTCAAGCCACGAAACGCTTTGGCCGATGAAGCGGCATAAATGCCCCGCTCCGGAATTTAGGACACGCTAACGTTTACGCAGCTTGTCCGATGGTGTAATGGTAACACAGCGCCCTTTGGAGGCGTTATTCTTGGTTCGAATCCAAGTCGGACAGCCAACTTTTCCGGGCACTACTTCCCCGTTTCCACCCGGTAAAACCGCTGGTATTGACTCGCGGCGTTGGTGTCGGTGGCCTGGACGATTCCCCCAGTGCCCGGGATGTTCGTCGTCACCGTCAACCACGGACCGCTACCCAGGATTGGCGTGTCTTGCAACGCATACTTTTGTCCCGAGACCGTGCTGAAGCTGACGACAAAATTGGTGCTGTTGAATGCGGCTCCGGTGATTTGCGGCGGAATGAGCGGCGGGGCCTGCGCCTGCAGCAGCAGCACCCAGTCGGTGTCCCCGCCGGCATTAATTCCCGGGGTCGTCAGATTCGTGCTGATGGTATTGCTGAACGGCGAGCCGGTAATCGTCATGTAGGTATTGCCTGAGGGATCAAACCAGCTTGCCGTCACCGGTCCGATAAAATTGGTCATTGCCACCGTCAGCGTGGCATTGGTTGGGGCATAGGCTATACCCAGCGTGCCATCCGCCGTCATGGCCGACGTCACGAAATTGTTGGCCGTGAGAGTGGAGGAAGTGGAATTGGATATGCCGAAGCCCGCGGTTATCAGATGATGGCCCTGGTCGGGAACCAGGTTATACCACGGCTGGCTCGCGAAGAAGCGCTTGAAATACATGAGCTGCGTCATGCCGGGCGTATTGTAGTAGGCCGGATTAAAGGGGTTAAAAGTGTAAACATTCCCATAGATTTGCCCCACTAGGCAGCCCGCCAGCATGGACCAATACTCCTGCTCTCTCAAGACCCAGGGCGAACCTCCCGCAAACTCATAGTTCGCCTCCAGAAAAAGCACCGGCATATTCGTCTTGTTCCAGGCCGCATAACATTCCGCGTAGGTCGTATCGTAGGTGTAAACCCCGTTGACGTTTACCAGCGGCCACCAATTCGGGTCGTCCAATGACTGGCTGGGGGAGTCGTACTCAAGGGTCATGGGATGGTTGGGGTTCTGGCTTATGATCCCCCTGGCAATCGCCAGAATCACCGAGTCATTGGTCGGCGTGCCCCAGCCGCCAAAGTCATTGCCCATTTCCCAGAACATATTGGCCGCGCTGCCATATCGGCTGCCGAGAAACTGGCCGTACGCATAACAGTTGTTCGACCCGTTGGCCAGGGAGGTTTTCGTCCAGCCGCCTTCGTCCAGCGGCAGGCCCAAAATTTGCAACCCGTTGGTGGCGGCTGCATGGACCGCGTAATCCACGTTCGACCAGTAAGCCGGATTGGGCGTCGTCAGATCGTAATAACCGCCCGCCAACAAATTGGTGAAGGGATTGTCGCCGTAAATGTCGTGGCCGTAATTGGCATTCCCCTCGCTGCCGGGGCCGCCATCGTAATCATCACAGAGCAGGTTCACCCACAGGCAGTTGAAGCCGTTGGAGCCTCGGTTGACGAGATAGGCCGCCGCGTCTGCCTCGTCCAGATCCACCAGCAGCGTATGCGGCGAATCGCCGATCACCAGGAACGGCGCGTTATTGGTGTCCACCACATAACGGCCGTTTGCACTGGGTTTGAGGGGATAGGCCGGCAGCACGCTCGTCGGAATCCCCGGGACGGCGCGCACATAGGCCGCATTGGGACCGGGGCCGAAACTGTTCGTCGCGTTTACCTCGTAGTAATACGTCGTCCCGTTGCTCAGGCCGCTGTCCGTGTAAGCGGTCGCCGCCGAACTGCCGATGGTGGTGAAACCGCTCGGGCTGTTGGACGCGCGCAGAATGTTATAGCCCGTCGCGCCCGGCGTCGCGTTCCAGGCCAACGCCACCTGCGTATTCAACGCCGTCGCGGTCAAACCCGTCGGCGCCGGCTCCACCCCTACCGCCGATGCGCTCGCCGGTGACGAAAAGGGGCTCAAACCGATGGGGCCCGCCGCCTCCACCACGTAATAATAGGTCGTGTAATTTACCACGCTCGTGTCGGTGTAATTGGTGGAAGCATTGCCAATGTTGGTGGCAATCGTGCTGTAACCGCCGCCGCTCGTCGTGGAGCGCAGCACGATATAATTCGTCGCCACCCCCCCCGAAGCATCATCCCATGACAACGCCACTTGGTTCAGTTGCCCCGTTGCCACCACGTTCGTCGGCGCCGGCGTGCTGTTGCCCGGCGTGAATACCGC
>JBEKMW010000061.1:0-33002 GCA_049523455.1 Verrucomicrobiota bacterium
TCAAAAAATATGAAGAAAGAGTCGCCCAAACCGAGCAACGCCTGCTGCAGAAACTCGCTCGCAAGTACAATTTGGTGCTCCAGCCAAAAGCTGCCTGATGGTGGTCGGTTCATGGAAAGGGCTGGGGCCTGTCGGGCCGTAGCTTCGGAGCGAAGGCTGATGAGGGGGCCGTTCTCGCTTCCCAAGTTCATGGAGAGCCTCTTTTCGATTTTTCGCATGCATTGGGACCATGAACCCGGCAAAGACTTCTCCCTCTCCCCGCCAAACGGGGAGAGGGTCGGGGTGAGGGGTTCGTTTTCTATCTCTTTTAGTTGATTTTCAGTGTCGGCCTGCGGGACGTAGCGTCGAAAGACGGGTCTGAGTGCTTCCATGGTATAGCCTTTGGCCCGCAGTTCTCCGATGCGAACGGTAACGGGTTGAACTCCGTAGGGGCGAAGTTGCTTGGCCAGCCAGGTTTCGTCAACGGCCCGCCCTTTGCGGAGCTTGGCCCAAGGCCGGCCAGGCCTGGCATTGAGGATGAACAATCCACAGCGCAAAGGTCTCGGCGGCCCACTCGGGGAAGACCACGAAGCGGGACAGGAGGGTAAGCAGGTCGTCGAGCAGGCGGTCGCCCGGGACCGGCTTGGGCCAGGGTTCGATGGGGGCAAAGTCCGGCAGGAGACCGGGGTCAGGCGCCGCGACGGCGGCAGGATCGGAGTCCTTGACATCACCGCAGGCAGCGGGGGCAGAGTTCATAATATGGATTGGCTGAGTGTTCATGATTCCGCCGCGTCGTGCGTGACGCAGCATGATGCCACCGGCCGCGAGCGATGGGATGGATCCGCTCCTCGCTGGCCGGCTTCTGATTGGTGGCATCGTTCAATTGTCAGCGCTCAATCTGCCAGAAGCGCGGCGCGGCGTTAACAACAATTACCAACAATTGGTAACATTATCAAATATTGATAAAATGATCAAAATCATGATCAAGCCGTGGAGCCGCGCCGGGCAACCCGGCAGAGGGGCGCCACGCCTTGACTTGGACTGCGCAGACATGTCTGCGCTTTGATCAGACGCGACATGTCGCGTCGAAGAAAACGGCGTCATGCCGCCGCACTCCGCCTTCAGCCTTTGCCTCGTCCCCTCCACCAATCCAATCCCCTCCGCTTCGCCGAGGCCGCGGGAATACAACCGACACACACCACGCCATCCTCCACCATCTATCCTCCATCCTCTTTCCACGCCTCCGGAACGGCTTGTCACGGCTTGTCACGGCTTTGTCACGGCTTTGTCACGGCTCGAAAATGAGAAAAGGCCCGTCTTTATTGACTTGTCACGGTGTCACGGCTCCAGGGGGGTAAATACACCCCCCTGCCGGGCCGTAGCCTAGGCGATGGCCCCTCCCCTCCCGCCATCATCGCCGAGGCCGCGGGAAGCATGTTGGATTTTCCCCTTATTTAACCAATCACCATTTTATGATTTAACCGTCCCGTTCCACGCTACCACTTCGCATGGAAGTCTGGTTTTGTCGCTTTCCAACCACTCGCGCGGCTACTTCCGAGGTAACCGGGAAACATGAACCCTGACATCCAATGCCGTAACACCACTACGCAACACTATTACACCCTCCTGCGCAGCACCCGGAAGCTATGGCGGGCAGGCAGAAGCTGTTCTGTGGTTATCGGGTGCCAAGCTGTTCGCGGGCGGCTTGAGCGAGCGCGGCATTACCTTGCGCTGTGGCGAGATCCAAGGCTTGTTGAAAATGCGGAATGGCCTCGGCCCGTTTCCCCTGGCCGGCCAGCACGACGGCCAAGAAATAATGTGCCTGGGCGAAATCCGGGTTGAGTTGCAGCGCCAGCTCGTAGCGTCGAATGGCTTCCGC
The DNA here is from genome assembly GCA_049523455.1 of Verrucomicrobiota bacterium. Taxonomy (GTDB): domain Bacteria; phylum Verrucomicrobiota; class Verrucomicrobiia; order Limisphaerales; family UBA11358; genus UBA11358. The sequence goes on from JBEKMW010000061.1 coordinate 1,859, forward strand.
TGCGTTCCCTTGCTGGTTTAGCGCGTTGGCCAGATTATACTGGCCTTCGGCGTAATCCGGATTGAGTTCCACGGCCCGCTCGAGGTGCTGAATGGCTTCCGTCGTTTTCCCCCGCCGCAGCAGCGCATTGCCCAGATTCATTTGGGCCACGGGCTGGTTGGGATCGAGTTGGAGCGCCCGCTGATACTGTTCCGTGGCTTCGTCCCATTGCCCCTGTTGGGCCAGCACATTGCCCAAATTGATGTGCATGGCGGCCTGGTTGGGCATGAGTTCGACCGCGCGTTCGTAATGTTGAATCGCTTCCGCCCATTTGCCTTGCCCGGCCAGGACGTTGCCCAGGTCAAAATGGGCTTTGGCAGAATCCGGATCCAATTGGAGCGCCTGCTCGTAGTATTGAATGGCTTCAGCCATTTTCCCTTGCTTGCCCAGCGCGTTGGCGAAGTCAATCCGGATATCGGCGCTGGCCGGGTCGAGTTTCAGGGCCAGTTGGTATTGCTCGATGGCCTGGTCCAGGTTCCCGCGGTCGGTGAGGGCGTTGCCCAGGTTATGATGGGCAATGTCATTTGCCGCCGTGCAATCCAGGGTGTGCGTCCAAAGAGAGACGCTGTCTTTCCAGTAACCGGTCTGGAGGTAGGAGGCTGCCAACAAGCCGGCGAGCACCAACCCGGCCGCCGACCCCAGCGCCACCCGCCGCCAGTGCCAGGCGCCGCAGACGGCGACCGCGCCCCAGGCCACCAGGATGCACAGGCCGATTTGCGGCAGGTACGTGTAGCGGTCCGCCAGCGATTGATTCCCCACTTGCACCACGCCGATGACCGGAACCAGCATCCCAACAAACCAAAACCATCCAACCGCGGCAAAAGGAAAGCGCCGCCGCCATCGCAGGGCGGCCGCACTCAGGCCAACCAATAAAACTGCCGCCAGCAAGACCTCCACGAGCGGCCAATGCTCCACATACGGATAAGGATTGGCCAAGCCCGCAGGCCAGAAGGTCTTGCCCAGATACCGCGCGTAGGAAACAAAAACATTTTCGAGCCGGGCCGTGAGTGGGTAGGCGGTCAATTGTCTTACCGCACCCCCTTGTTGCTGCACCACAAACGTGGCCACACACGCCAACGCGCTCAAGGCGAAGAACGGAATTTTTTCGACCAACAGACGCTTGAGAGTTGAAGCGTTGAAGCGCTGAAGCGTTGGAGCGTTGGAACGTTTAAGCGGCCAATAATCCAGCAACAACAGGACGAACGGCACGGTCACCAACATGGTCTTGGCCAACAGCCCCAACGCAAAAAACAGGACGGCCAGACAGTAGTAGCGTGAAGCGTGAAGCGTGAAGCGTTGAAACGTTGAAGCGGCTGCAGGGACGGTGGACTTTTGGACGTAACGCACGTAGGCCCACAACGTGAGCAAGAAAAAGAGGCCGCTGAGCACGTCCTTGCGTTCGGTCACCCAAGCCACCGATTCCACCCGCAGCGGATGCAGCGCAAACACCGCCGCCACGAAGGCGCTTCGGCCCATGGCTCCGGTCATCTGCCGCAGCAGCAGGAACAGCAGGATGGCATTGGCCGCATGAAGCAGGACATTGGTCAGGTGATGCCCGCCCGCGTTCGGTCCGTAAAACTGCCAATCCAACATGCGGGACAGGGCGGTCATGGGCAGCCATTCGGCGGGGCCAATGTGGGTGAAGGCCGAGACCACCCCGTGCCAACTGAGACCCTGGGTAATCGCTGGATTCTCATAGACGTAAATATCATCGTCGTAGTTGACGAACTGGTAGTGCCGGGTCTGGCCGAAAACGGCCCATACGGCCAGAGCCAATAAAAGACAAAGACCAACAGGCATCCAATGATTACGCCCTTGGGCTTCCAGTGGGTTTCTGTTTCTGCCCCGGCCGGCCGCCGGCACGGAGGGCGCTGAATTGCCCGGTTCACCGGCGGTTCTGTGTTTTGATCGTCGGCTCATCGCTGGAATAATTCGACGAAACTGTAAGGCACGGGCAGAGCCTTGCCACGGTCAAAATCAGCCGTCGGTCGCGCTCATCTGCACCTTGGTGCTTTCCCGGCGCGCGGCATTTATGCCGCTTCAACATGCGAAGGCGGAAGGCGCCAGGATTACCAGAGATTCCCGGCAGGCGGGACCTGAAGCGGCGTGAACCGCGCTCCGGTGCTGGCGCGCGGCGCCTTCAGGCCGCTTCATCCTTCGAGCGGCAGTCGGCAAAACGTTTGATTTACGGGCCTGCGAACGTCGAAGCGGCATAAATGCCGCGCGCCGCAGTAACTTGCAAACGGGTGAAGTGTCGGGGAGCACATCGCGGTCCTCTTGGGCTTCGTCGCATGGCTATCTCGCTAATCCAGAAGCTCGCACAGGAGCATCTCGACCCGGCACGATTTGCCCACTGGTGCCCCCGTTCATTTTTCCACCGGTTTTTGTTGACTTTTGCCCGCTTTTTGCTAGAAACAGGCCATCGTTCAGGAAATGAAAGTGTTGGTGTCAAAATGACAGATTGTCCGCAAAAGGGTACGCCAGAGTGACATTCAGTAATCCTGCCGGGGCAGAACTCCCACACCTATTTTTGAACGCTCATGTTATGAATCCAAACCGATTGTTCGTAGGAAACCTCTCGTATGAAACCGGGGAGAATGACCTCCAGGACTACTTCGCCAAGGCCGGCGCAGTGACATCCGTGAATCTCATGATGGACAAGGTCACCGGCAAGTCCCGGGGCTTCGCCTTCATCGAATTTGCCACGGCCGAGGAGGCGCAAAAGGCCATCGAGCAATTCCATAACAAGGAATTCCAAGGGCGCGCCATCACCGTGAATGTCGCCCGGCCGCGCGAAGAGCGCGCGCCGCGCGAGGGCGGTGGCGCCCGCCGCGAACGCAGCGAGTCGCGCGAGCGTTATTGACCTCCGGCTCATCTTTCGGGCCGTCGGTTTTCCGCCGGCGGCCTGGGGCGAATTTTGACGTTGCCCCCGATTAAAACCATGCCGGAGCGCGGCGTTTACGCCGCTTCATCGTTTGAGGGCCCACAGCCCAATCGTTTGTTGATTCCCGCTCGGACACTGAAGCGGCCTGAAAGCCGCGCGCCGGGGGCAGTGCGCGGATGCGCCGGCGGTCTGACCGTGTTGGAAATAGATTTGACAGCGGCCCCAGGCTGCTTATCTTGAAGTGTAAAAATTATGGCTGATATTCCTTCCAATATTCCGGGTACGCCGACGGGCGCGGAGCCGATGAAGAAGACCACCGGCAAGGTGCAACCCAAAAAGGAAACCGTTCGCATCAATCTGCCGCCCAAACCATCGGCCGCGCCCACGATTAAGTTGCCGACGCTGCCGCCCGGTGGTCCCACCGGTGCGCCCACTGCGGCCGCGCCCGCCACGCCGTCCTTGCACCGTACGACTCCAGCGGCGCCCGTTTCCCAACAACGCCCCGCACCAATGCCCCCCCGTCCGGCGCCCGCCGCCGCACCCACCATGGGTGCGCTCGACAAATTCCTGGCCATCGCCGCCGCTATTGTCGGTTTGGCCGCTGTCGGTACCGTGGGCTGGATGTTGATGATTCTCAATGATGCGATCAACAATAAGGGCTGAAGAGCCCGGGTAATATCTTTTGGCGCGCAGTTTTTTATTTTGCCTATGGCTTCTCCTCTGATTGTTACGCTCACGCAGGAAAACTTTGCACAACAAGTTCTGCAATCGCCCTCACCGGTGCTGGTGGATTTCTGGGCCGAGTGGTGCGGCCCCTGCAAGATGATCGCTCCATTGCTCGATGAATTGGCCGATGAATACGACGGCAAGGTGAAAATCGGCAAAGTCAACATTGACGAGCACCAGAACCTGGCCGCTGCATACGGCGTGCGCGCCATCCCCACCCTGCTAGTCTTCAACAAAGGCCAGGTGGCCGACCAGATAGTCGGGGCCCGCAGCAAGCGCGACCTTAAAGCCAGCCTCGACCGCGTCGGCGGGTGATTTGAGCTGGGGCCGTGTCGCGAAGCGACTGTGGGATCTGCTCTGGACATTTGGCGCCCTTTGTGTCTTTGTGGTCGCGTGATTGTCACCCCCGGCCAACTCAACCGCCGCGCCGAGTTGTATCACCAGCTTGGCACGACGATCGCGGCGGGAGTTCCGTTGGTGAAAGCTCTGGAGATGGCTGCTAATAGTCCGTCCATACGCGCCTCCCGAAAGACTTTTCTTGAATTAATCGGACACCTGCAATCGGGCCTCAGTTTCACCGACAGCATGGCCAAAGTCCATGGCTGGCTGCCTGAATTCGACATGGCACTCTTGAGCGTTGGAGAGAATTCAGGACGGCTCGACGCGAGTTTCAAGCTGTTGGCGGAACATTACGCCGCGCGGGCCAAGGTTATTCGGGATACGCTGGCTGATTTGGGGTTCACGTTGGTCACCCTCCACGTCTTTCTGCTGGTCTTTCCGCTCGGTTACTTTATCGCGTTTGTGCAGGGAATCATGGACAGACAGTACGCTCGTTGTTGGCCATTTATCATTGAGAAAATCGCGGTATTTGGTGTGCTCTACGGCGCGGTGCTGTTTCTGGTCTTTGCCTGTCAAGGCCGGCGCGGAAACCAGTGGCGCTCGATGGTGGAGGGGCTGCTGCGGCCAGTTCCCTTGCTGGGAACTGCCAGGAAATATCTCACGCTCTCCCGGCTGGCCTCGGCACTCGAGGCCCTCGTTGCCGCCGGCGTTTCCATAGTCAAGGGCTGGGAACTGGCCGCCAGGGCGGCTGGCTCGCCGTCCTTGCAGCGCGAAGTCTCGGGTTGGCAATCCCGGTTGGAAAGCGGCGCCACCCCGGCGGAACTGGTCAGCCAAAGCCGTCATTTTCCGTCAATTTTCGTTCAACTCTACACCACGGCGGAACAGACCGGAAAGCTCGAGGAGACCTTGCTGCGACTCCAGAATTATTTCCACGAGGAGGGCTTCCGAATCTTGCGCACGTTCACCCGTATTCTTACCGGGACCATTTACGGGCTAATCGTGTTGCTGGTGGCCTACAATGTCATCCGCTTCTACGTGGGCTATTTCAACGCCGCTTTGAATGCCACCAGCGGATTTTAAGGCAGTGTCCTAAATTCAGGAGCGCGGCTCTATGAACCGCAGCACATCCCCATGCGATCCAAACGGCTGCGGGTCGCAGACCCGCGCTCCGAAAACAAATCGGGACACTACCGATTTTAATTCCCCTTTGCGCGCCGCACGCCGGCCGATTAAGTTCGCCGGATGACATTGTCCGAAATCCTGTCGAACGAGGAACTTCGCCGGCGCGAATTCCCCGTGGCGCGCGAAAAAATCTTTCTGGCGCACGCCGGCGTGTGTCCGCTGCCCCGCCGCGTGGCCGAGGCCATCGTTGATTGTGCGCAAAAGTCCACGTTCGGCGACCAGGAGGCCTTCATGCTCAAACGGCTGGATGACGCCCGCCGGCTCGGCGCGCAATTGTTGAACTGCCAGCCGGATGAAATCGCGCTCGTTGGCCCCACTTCGCTCGGGCTCAGTTTTATCGCCGCCGGGCTGAGTTTTCGCCGCGGCGACAACGTCCTTGTTTATCACGATGATTATCCGTCGAACGTTTATCCCTGGATGGCGCTGGCCGCGCGCGGGGTCGAAGTGCGCCTGCTCAACACCCGCGGCCTCGGCATCATCCGGCCGCAGGACGTGGAAGGGCAGATTGACGAAAACACGCGGCTGGTGGCGTTGGCGTCGTGCCACTTCATCAGCGGCTTCCGGCTTGAGCACGCGGCCATTGGCCGGCTCCTGCGCGCGCGCGGCATTTTATTTTGTCTCGACGCCATCCAGACCCTGGGAGCATTTCCGACGACGGTCGAGCACGTGGATTTTCTGGCCGCCGACGCGCACAAATGGTTGCTGGGACCCTGCGGCGCGGGCTTGCTTTACGTCCGGCGCGACCTTCAGGAAAAGCTCAATCCGCCCGTCTATGGCTGGCACAATGTCCGCAACCCGGATTTTGTCGCCCAGGAACAAATCGTCTTCCGCCGCGGCGCGCTGAAATACGAAGCCGGCACGCAAAATCTCCTCGGGCTCATCGGCTTGATTGCGGCCATGGAACTGGCCCTGGAAATGGGCGTTGAACATATCGCCGCCGAACTCCTCCGCAAACGCGCCTGGCTGGTGCCCGCCCTGCAAGCCAAAGGCTTTATCGTGTTGAACGCCACGCCGAAAGCTGAAAACGCCGGTGGTATCACCTCCTTCTTCCGGCCTGGCCAGGACCTCACCGCCCTGCATAAAAAGCTGGCCAATGCCGCCATCACGGCCTCCCTGCGCGTGGACCGGAAAGGACAGAATTACCTCCGCGTCTCGCCGCACTTCTATAATACGGATGCGGAACTGCGCCGGATGATTGAGATATTATAACCCGGATATTTCGCAGAGCGGCGAAGCCGCAACCAAAGGAGCGCGGATTGCCTGCCGGGCCAAAGCTTCTTGAGCGGCGGCCAGTCTGCTGTATCGTGGGTTTCCAAACCGCAAGGCTCGTCAATCCCAAACGACTTCGGTTTTGCCGGCGGTCTGGCGACTGGAAAGTCGCCCGAACCCGCAGGCTGGAAAACCTGCGCCACGAAGCAGCCGTCGCTTGCAGGCATTTAACCATTCAACCGATTCAACGCTTACAAAACGGGGTTGACCCGATCCGGTGACCGGACTAGCTTGGCATCGTGAAAACAGAAAATTCAGCCCCAATCCAGCCCCGCTGACTTTGGGTCAATATGCCATACGGAATTATAGTTTTAGCTGCGAGTGTCGCGCTGGTAGCGTATTTCGATTTTGCGACGAAGGCGTCGTGGCTTACCAAAGTCGTGGTTTCCAGCCTTTTTATTTTTAGCTTCGCGTCCTGTCTCGGCTGGATCGCCGTCAATTCGCTCATCGGACTATTTCTTCTGGTCGCGTTGAGCATCTTCATCATTTTCTATCGGAGATGCCAGCAGGCACGTTCTGGCAAGTGAAGCTTTATGTTTATTCGAGGCGGCAGCCTAACAACGTACCAGGCCGTGTGAAATTTGGAATGCGCCGGCAGAGGGGAGCGGCGACGGCGCTTTGGGAATGGCCTCGCTGAAGGATTATTGTGGTATCGGCTCGAACCGGCGACTATCAGAGAGCAGTAAAACAAATTCATCTCCATCCATAACAGCCAAGACCAAGTCGAGCGGTTCGTTAAAACAGGGTAATCCTGTCTCACGCGCTTTGGCGTTATCAAAGCGGGCCTTGGGGAGGATTTCCCATACAATGGCTGCCTGGTTGTATTCGGGCAGAGCCCGGTTTTTCAAGCCCTGTTTCCAGCGAACAAACTGATTAGGCTTAAAAGAATATTTTACCAGCATGGACTCAAAAGCACGAATCAATTTATGGTTCACAGCTTTTGCTTCTTCGAGAGTCAATGTCTTAGGCATGGTTTATCCTTATTCGGACAAAATTGTCTGGTAAGTTGTCTGGTAAGATTGGGCGACGCGCCAAGTCACGTCCGTTTGCCGAGCCAATAGGCGGACAGGGGGTCGTTTCCCTTCCCGTTGATGCCATGTTTCGGTTCAAACGGATATTTGCGCTTCAGCCGTTCATAGGTGGATTCGGCGATTTGGATTTTCCCCGCTTCGCCGGTTGATTCCAGGCGGCAAGCGAGGTTGACGGTTTCACCCCAAAGATCGTAGGTGAAACGCCGGCGGCCAATGACACCCGCAATAACCGGACCGGTGCAGATCCCAATCCGAAGACGGATGGAGGTGGCATACTGCTGATTGAGCCGCTCGATTTCTTCCAGCATGTCCAGCGCGAGTTCGGTGATGGCTTCCGCATGGTTTGGTCGTGGGACGGAGATGCCGCCGGCCGCCATATAGGCGTCACCGATGGTCTTGATTTTCTCCAGCCCGCGGCTTTCCACCAGCAGGTCAAAGGCCGAAAAAATCTCATTCAAGAACTGGACAATTTCCTCCGGGTTGATGTGGGCCGCTAAGGTGGTGAAGCCAACCAAATCCGCCACCAGCACGGAGACATCGGAGTGGCTGTCGGCAATGTTGGTCTCCCCTCTTTTCATCCGTTCCGCGACGGGCTTGGGCAGAATGTTTAACAACAAGCGGTCGGATTTTTCCTGTTCCATCTGAAGCTGGTCGTGGAGACGTTTCGCATAAACGGCGTTGCCCACCCGCAGCATCACGTCCTGAATATCGATCGGCTTGTTCAAGAAGTCGTTCGCGCCGGCGTGAATGCTCAGCAGCCGGTCCCCGCGTTCGGATAGGGCGGTTATCATCAGGATCGGGAGGTGCGCCGTCTTCGCATCTTTTCGCAATTGCCGGCATACCTCGATGCCATTCATTTTGGGCATCATCAGGTCGAGCAGAATGACATCCGGCGGGCGCGCGGCGATTTTCTGCAATGCCTGCATTCCGTCATCCGCTTCGTCAACGGCATAGCCGCGCGCTTCCAGCGAGTCGCGCAGCAGACTGCGGTTTTGCTCTTCGTCGTCCACCACCAGCACGAAGCCGGGTGAAGGCGTTGGTCCGGTGCACACGGCTTTGATATTATCGATTACAGTTTGCATGATTTTCAGGGGGTTGTTTTTGGGGCCGGCGCGAATGGGCCGACGCAATGAAGTTTCTTAGGGTGGCGACGAAAGTCCGGGTGTTAATGGGCTTGGTTAGATACCCGTCGCAACCGGCATCCAAAGCGAGTGCCTCGTCGCCCTTCATTGCGTGGGCCGTGAGTCCAACCACCATCAGGTGGCGCGTGGCAGGGTTGGCTTTGAGGCTCCTGGTCGCGGACAACCCGTCCATGCCAGGCAGGCTGAAATCCATCAACACCAGGTCGGGCAACCGCTCGCGTGCCAGCCGCAGCCCTTCCTCCGCCGTCTGCGCCGAATCAACCGCGAAACCATTGGCCTCCAACAAGTCGGTGGCCAGCTCCAGGTTCAACGGGTTGTCCTCGATGATGAGTATTCTGTTGCCCGTCATAAGTTCGCACCGGTTCCCGGCTGCTCATTACTCAACGCACCCAGCCGTTCCAGTTCTGTGAACAGGCTGCTGGGTTCCGTTTTGGAGGTAATGGCCTGCACATGACCGGCCAGCCGTTGGCGTTCCTCCGCATCGAGGACGATGCCGGTGTTGATCAGAATGGGAATCAGGAAGGTGAAGGTGCTGCCTTTGCCTTCGACACCTTCGCTCTCGACCCAGATGCGTCCGCCATGCAATTCGACCAGTCTTTTGGTCAAGGCCAGTCCCAACCCGGTGCCTTGCTGCTTGCGGCCGTAAGATGAGTCGGCCTGTTCGAACTCTTTGAACACGCGCTCCTGGTCGTTCGCCTGGATGCCGATGCCCGTGTCGGTGACGGCGACGCGCAAAGACTCGCCGGCCCGATCCGCCGCGGCGTCGGCGTCGTTTTGGACGGCTGCGGTCACCAACACTTTTCCGCCCTCCGGCGTGAACTTGATCGCGTTGCTTAGGAGGTTATACATGACCTGCTTGAACTTGGCCTCGTCGGCGAGCAGCGGCGGCAGGTCCGGGGACGCATAGAAGTCGAGACTGATGCGCTTTTTATTGGCCAGCGTTTTGACAATGGATTGCGCCTCCGACAACGCTTTGGCCACGTTGAAGGTCTCGAGCATGAGTTCCACGCGTCCGGCCTCGACCTTGGCGAGGTCGAGTATGTCGTTGATGAGTTGGAGCAGATGGCGGCCGCTGTTGAGGATGTTGTTGCTGTATTTGAGTTGCCGCTCATTCAGCTCGCCAAAGGTTTTGTCGGCCAGGACTTCCGAAAAGCCGATGATGGCGTTGAGGGGCGTGCGCAGCTCATGGCTCATGTTGGCGAGGAACTGGCTCTTGGCGAGGTTCGCGGATTCGGCGGCGTCTTTGGCGTGCTGGAGGGCCGCTTCGGCCTGGCGGCGTTGGGTGATGTCCTTGAAAATGCCATTGGCGCACATAATTCCCGCGCGCGGGCCGGTGTCGAAGGCGCGGTTGTGCAACCAAATCCACTCTCCGTCCTTCCGGCGGAAGCGGTATTCCACGTCAAACTTCTCGCCACTTGAGAAAAGCTGCTGGTAAGCCTGCCCGACGCGCGCCGCATCTTCAGGATGGATCCGATCCATCCAAAATTGCCTGCCTGGATCCAGGCATTCCTCGAGGCCGAAACCCAGCACCTTGGCGACGTTGCCGCTGATGTAAATCAGGTTCCGGTTGGCATCGGCCGTCCAGACCACGTCCGGGATGTGATCAATGAGCGAACGATATTTTTCCTCGCTGGCGCGCAAGGATTGCTCGGACCATTTGCGCTGCGTGATGTCCTGAATCACCGCCTGAAACTCCCGCGTGCCGCCCTTTTCCTCAAACAGAGGCCGGATGCGGTACTGATGCCAAACCTCCACCTGGTCCGGCCCATGCAAACGATGGTCAAAGGAAATCACCAACTGATCCGGCGGCAATGAATTGATGTAGGTTAAGGGAACGGCGGCGTCCTCTTCGGAAAGGATCTGGAAGATGTTCGTGCCGATCAATTCATCACTGCGTTTGCCGTGGAAACGGCAGAACGCCTCGTTGACAAAAGTGAGCCGCCCGTCCGGCTTGAACCGGCAGATCAAATCCGTCTGGTCTTCCACGACCGCGCGAAACCGTTTTTCGCTGTCGGACACCGCGCGTTCGGCCGCGCGGCGTTCGGCGGCGGCGGCGGCCAGCAGCATATTGGTCACCGCCAGAATTCCGATATAACTGCCGATCAGCATCAGGCTGTTCGTCTCGGTATCGGTCACGAACGGCCCGGTCCCACGGAGAAGCGAGCAGATCGCCAGCGCCGACACGAGCAAGGTTCCGGTGGTGGCGCCGCGCTGGCCAAATCGCAAAGCGCCCCAGACCAGAAACGGGAAAGGCAGGTAGGCCAGCGGATAATTTTGAATCCCATAAACAAACCAGGAATTGAAGGAAATCAGCGTGCCGCCGACCAGGCCGGCGGCGCAGAAGGCCGCTTCCGCCATCAGCCTGGGGTTCCAGCGGATGGCCGACGGGGTTGCCCAGGTGATGATGAACGGCGCGACCACCAGCCCGGCGAGCGCATTGGGCACCCACCACACCAGGGTGGTGGAAAACAGATCGTCCCACGCCACCGCGCCGCTGTAGGCGAGACTCACGACATTAAACAGCGCGTTGACCGTCGTGCCCAGAAAGCACGCCAGACCGATGTAGCCGGTCACATCCCGAGTGCGCTCCATGGCATTGTTGAAGGCGATGAATTTTTCGAGGAGGAAGGCACAGACGATAGCGCCCATGGTATTGCCGATGGCCGTTCCCAGGGTGAAGAACCCGATCGGCAGTCCATTCATGAACGAAAACAGGACCGCGCCCAAAGCCACGCCCGGCCAGAACCGGTAGCCAAACAGCAGGATGGCCGCGAGCGCGATGCCCGCCGGCGGCCAGACCAGGGCCACGCTCCCGGACAGAAACGAGGCCTCTTTGCCGACCAGTCCGCCGATGAAGTAAAGCGCGATAAGCAGCACCACGCGCATCAACGTCGTCAGCTTTCCAGTCTGCATCCAATTTGCCATAATCAGTGTCCGGGGGTCTTGGCCGATGTCAACCGCTCCGAAATCCGCTCAACCATTACAATACAAGCACTGCAATCCATAGAATTCAAACTTTGTGAGTTTTAGATGTTCCTGTGTCCAAGCAACTTGCAAACCAGATGCCCTCAATGTCATTTACCTTCCCATTAACCCATGAAAGTCACCCTCACCGAACTCAAAGGCGCTTGCCGACACCGCGGAAAGACATCGTCTTGCCTGAAACCATACATGGAGATAATGCTCTCTGCCTAAATTTTGGTCGCGGAAGCATCCTGATTGCCTCAATTTCATTCAATCATCGTCAGGCTGCGACTCTGCATCCCATTCGTCATAATCAGTTCCCGGGTGTCTTTGCCTCATCGGAGCTTTTCGTGAAGCCAGGCGTTTTCCGCGCCGTGTCCGGTTTCGGAACCCCCGGCTGATCCAGCTTTTGGCGGATGGTTTGCGCGAGCTTGTGTGCCTGAAACGGCTTGGCCAAAAAATTGACGCCTTCTTCCAGCAAGAAATCCTTGCCAGCGATATCCGCGCTGTAACCACTGGTGTAGATTACTTTCAATTGGGGGTTCTGCTGTAAAAGCTGTTCGGCCATTTCTCTTCCGTTTATTCCACCTGGCATCACCAGGTCAGTCAGCAACAGGCGGATTTCTTCGCGGTGTTGTTTCCAGACTGCCATAGCTTCGTGGCCCGTGGACGCTTCCAATACGCGATAACCGATGCGCGACAGAATGGTTCGCACCGTGCCCCGCACCGCGAATTCATCCTCCACCAGCAAAATGGTTTCGCTGCCCCCGCAAAGGGAGGCCAGCGACGACGAACTGGGTTTGTTGGCCGGAGCCTGCGTCAGACGAGGCAGATAAACCCGAAAGGTCGTTCCCTGGTTCACTTCACTGTAAACATGGATCCAGCCTTTATGCTGCTGGACGATGCCAAAAACGGTGGCCAGCCCCAGACCGGTGCCTTTGCCCACGTCCTTGGTGGTGAAGAAGGGTTCAAAAATCCGCGGCAGAATTTCCGGTGGAATGCCGCAGCCGGTATCGCTGACACTCAAACACACAAACGAACCCGGCCGGGCTTGAGGATGCTGCATCGCCGTGGCTTCGTCAAATTCGACGGCCGCCGTTTCCATAAAGATCTGTCCGCCCTTGGACATGGCGTCGCGCGCATTCACCGCAAGGTTCAGCAGGATTTGATCAATCATGCCCGGATCGGCATGAAGGAACAGGGACTCGGGCGAAAACTTGAATTGCAACTGGACCTGCTCACCCAGAGTGCGTTGGAGCATCTTGCTGATGTTGGCCACGGCGTCCCTCAGGTTGAGATCGCAGGGTTGCATGGTCTGCTTGCGGCTGAAAAGCAGCAGTTGGCGGGTGAGATTGGCCCCGCGTTCGGCCGCCTTCTCGAGGTCGCCCACAATGGCCAGTTGGTTCATTGAGAGATTTTGTTCCGACCTCAGCAGCCCGGCCTGCAATTGGATCACGGCCAGGAGGTTGTTGAAATCATGCGCCACGCCGCCGGCCAACTGGCCGAAGGCCTCCATCTTCTGCGCCTCGCGGAATTTCGCCTCAAGCTGCACTTCTCGCGTCACGTCGCGCTTCACGGCCACATAGCTGATGATCTTGCCGGCGGCGTCCCGCAAGGGCGAGATGGCGGCCTCCTCCTCGTACAGTTTGCCGGCCTTGCTCACATTAATGAAATGGCCCTGCCACACTTCGCCGCAGTTGAGCACCTCCCACATCCGGCGGTAAAACTCGACATCCTGTTTGCCGCTTTTCAGGATGCGGGGGTTCTGGCCGAGCACCTCCGCGCGGGTGTAGCCGGAGGTTTTCTCAAACGCCGGGTTGACATAGACGATGGCGCCGTTGGTCTCGGTAATTATGATGGACTCGGCGGCTTGATCGAGGGCCAGCGCCAGCCGGGCATGGGAGGCTTCCGCCCGCTTGCGTTCGGTCAGGTCGCGGGCGATGCCTTGGATGGCGAAGGGTTTTCCATCGCGGTAGATGAGCGAGGCCTGGGTTTCCACATATACCTCCCTGCCATCCTTGCCCTGCAGCCGGTATTCCGTCGGATGTTTCTGATAGCCGGTAGTCCTGATTTCTTCAGTCACCTGATACGCCAGGGGCAGTTGATCCTCCGTGAGCAGCGAATCGAATGTGAGCGTGAGGATGTCCTCACGCTGGTAGCCGAGCAAATTCAGCGACGCCTGATTGGCGTCTAGAATTCTCCCGCCGAGGTCGGTGAGGAATACGCAGTCGAGCGAACGCTCGAACAAGGCCTGGTAGCGCTCCTTGCTTTGCCGCAATTCCGCCTCCATCTGTTTCCGTTCGGTGATGTCCTCCGGGATTTTACCCTCCGGATCGGCGATGGCCGCGATCCCGTATTCCTCCGGGGCGGCCTTCCCGGCGCCCATCTCTTTGGGCAATTCAGAAAAAAGCGCCGGGACTGAAATTTCCAGCGCGCGCGCCAGCCTTACCATGCTCTCCAGCGATAAATTCCGCGCGCCCTGTTCGATGTCGGAGATGTAGGTCCGGTGTAACTTCGCCCGTTTGGCCAGTTCCTCCTGCGACAGGTCCCGCCGGTTTCGCCACTTCCTGACCGACGCGCCGAACATTTTTTTGACATCAGTATTTGTCACAAGCTCATTCAGGCCAAATTGCCGGGTCATGTGATCCCGGTCATGGGAGTGGTCTCCTACATGCAGAATGCGAACCGGTCATTTCCGTTTAAGCCGCTGCTTTTCATGGCTTTGCATGTGGCAAGCTACGGGCAGGTCGTGGATTTGTCCATAATACCTTGGTGTGGTCTCACAAATCTTTACTTCAATTTGGAATGCGCCGGCAGAGCGGAGCGGCGACGGCGCTTTGGGAATGACGAGGCGTGTGCGGTGGTTTAATTGAGGTTCGGAAAGCGGTGTCGCGCTGCGCTTGCCACCGCGGCGCGAAAGAGCGCAATAGATCGCTTGACGCTCTCTCATTCCCTGTCCTCCGGGACGCCCGTGCCACTCTGTCAAACGGCGTGCCAAGTCCCGGCGGGAGCAACAATTTTGAATTTTCATTTGGCTTTACCCCTGCTTTCCCATAACTTTTGTGCTCCATGATTGATACTGACCTAGAATTGTTGAAGGGCATCGCGAATCAATTGCGAATCCATTCGATCAATGCAACGACCGCGGCGGGAAGCGGCCATCCCACCTCCTGCTTGTCGGCGGCGGACCTGACGGCGGCCCTGTTTTTCGGCCACATGCGTTATGACGCGAAAAATCCGCACTATCATAACAACGATCGTTTCATCCTTTCCAAGGGCCACGCCGCGCCGCTGCTCTACGCGCTCTGGGCGGAGACCGGCTTATTTCCCGTGGAGCATCTGCTGACGTTGCGGAAGCTCGACAGTGACCTCGAAGGCCACCCCACGCCGCGCCTGCCGTTTGTGGATGTGGCCACCGGTTCGCTGGGTCAGGGCTTGAGCGTGGGCGTGGGCATGGCCCTCGCCGCCCGGTTGGACAATCTGGATTACAACACGTACGTGCTGCTGGGCGACGGCGAAATCGCCGAAGGCTCCGTGTGGGAAGCCGCCTCGCTCGCCGGCGTTTACAAATTGAACAACCTGATCGCCATCGTGGATGCCAACCGGCTGGGCCAGAGCCAGCCCACGGCCTTCGGACATGACATCGGCGTTTATCGCAAACGGTTTGAGGCATTCGGCTGGCGGGTCGAGGACATTGACGGCCACGATCTGGAGGAAATTCTTGAAGTGCTTAGCGGCGTGGGATTGAACGACCAGCCGTTGGCCATTATCGCCAAGACCTACAAAGGCGCGGGCGTTTCATTTTTGCAGGACCAGGAGGGCTGGCACGGCAAACCATTGAACAAAGAAGAGGCGGCCAAGGCCATTGCTGAGCTTGCGCCCACCGCGAAATCGGGCATCGGCGTGCCGATTCCCCCGCCTCAAGCCTTGCCGGCGCCCCATAATGCCCCGCCGGCCGGTTATCCGCCGCTCAACTACAAACCCGGCGACTCGGTCGCCACGCGTGAAGCCTTTGGCACAGCGATCGCCCGCATCGGCGAAACCGACTCCCGCATCGTGGCGCTGGATGGCGACACCAAGAATTCCACCTACTCGGAGAAGTTTCTCAAGAAATTCCCAGCCCGCTTCGTCGAATGTTTCATCGCCGAGCAAAACATGGTCGGCGTGGCCACCGGTTTCGCCACCCGCGGCAAGGTGCCGTTCGCATCCACGTTCGCCACGTTCTTCACCCGCACGTTTGACCAGGTGCGCGTGGCGGGCATTTCGCAGGCCAACCTAAAACTCGCCGGTTCGCACGTCGGCGTGAGCATTGGCGAAGACGGCCCCTCCCAAATGGGCCTGGAAGATTTGGCGATGATGCGCGCGATCGTCGGCAGCAAGGTGCTGTATCCCAGCGACGCCGTCAGCACCGAAAAACTGGTCGAACAAATGGCCCTCACTCCGGGGATTTGTTTCCTGCGCACGTCCCGTCCCAAGACGCCGGTCATCTACTCCAACGACGAGCAGTTCCCCATCGGTGGCGCAAAGGTGCTGCGCCAGAATGCCGGTGACAAAGTCACCGTGGTGGCGGCGGGCGTGACGCTCTTCGAAGCCGTCAAGGCCGCCGACGCGCTCAAAAACGAAGGGATCGGCATCACGGTGATTGACGCGTACAGCATCAAGCCGCTTGGCAAGGACGTGATCCGCGCCGCCGCGCAGAAAACCGGCAATACCGTCGTCACGGTGGAAGACCACTACGCCGAGGGCGGCTTGGGCGACGCGGTGGCGGGCGAACTCAGCGCCGACGGTATCAAAGTCCATAAGCTGGCGGTCACGGGTCTTCCCCGGTCCGGCAAGCCGGCCGAATTGCTCGCACTCTTCGGCATTGACGCCGGAGCGATCATCAAAAAAGTAAAGGCACTCCAAGCGCGTGTCTGAAAAAGGTGACGGCAGCCGTCTTGGCTGCCGCAGAGGGCGGTATCCCTGCCGCCCGGAAAAGCGGTGGATAGCGGGAGATGGCTGGAGAATTGTGACGTCACCTGGCTCGCGCACGAATTTCCCGCCGGGCTGGGAAGCCCGGCTCACCGGCAGGCCAGGAGGCCCGCCGCTACGTGAAAACGCGGAGGTCTGCCCGGCGTTTTTTCTTTTGTCACCCTGGCGTTTTGCGATAGTTCCAGCGTGCAAACTCTTGGAAGATGCCTCTTGATTGCCTTGAGTGTGTGCCTCGCCGGGCTGGTGGTGGACGCGGAAGACATTTGCGCCGTCTGCGGCAAGCCGATAGACGGCGAAATCTATCTCGTGAAGGACCAGGTGACCGGCGAAGACGTAATGGTCTGTTCCAACTGCCTCAAATTGCCGCGCTGTTTCATCTGCGGCCTGCCGGTCAATGACAGTGGCATCGCTTTGCCCGATGGCCGCCACCTCTGCGCCCGCGACGCCAAAACCGCCGTCCTGGACGTCCACGACGCCCAGCAAATCGCCGCCGACGTCCATGCGGATTTGGATCGCCTGTTCGCCCGCTTTACCACGTTCCCCACCAACGTGGATGTGGCCGTGCTGGACCGGATTGATGTGGACCAGATGTTTCAACCCGGCGGATATGATTTTGAGAGTCCAAACCTTTTGGGTTGCATTCAGGCCAAAACCAACGCCAGCGGGAAGCGGTATGCGATGCGGCTGATGACCGGCCTCCCGCTCGTGGAACTCAAGGCCACCGCGGCGCACGAACTCTCCCATGCGTGGGTCGGGGAAAACGTCCCGTCGGAACGGCATGGCCGATTGTCGCGCAACGCCGAGGAAGGTTTTTGTGAATTGGTCGCCTATCTGCTCATGGACTCGCAACATGAAGAAGCGCAAAAGGAATTCATTTTAAGAAACCACTACACGCGCGGGCAGATCAGCTTGTTCATCGCGGCCGAACAGCGCTTCGGCTTTGACCAGATGCTTGATTGGATGCGGTACGGCGAGTCGTCAGAACTGGAGGCGGGTCATTTGGAGAAAATTCGGGACATAAAAATGCCGGTGCCGCCGGGCCGCGTCACCAACGGCACCGCCCTTAATGCCGGCACCAACGTTGCTGCCTGGAGCCCCGCTCCTGTTGCCGTTCCCAAACCGGCCAGCATCAGGCTTCAGGGAATTTTATGGGGCAACCATCCCACTGCCATCATCAACGATCACACGGTTTCCGCCAATGACCGGTTCACATTGAAAATCGGCGCAACCGACGTCAATCTTCGCTGCCTCGAGATCACGCCGGCCTCCGTCCGCCTCCAAAACCTGGATACCGGCCAGCAGGAAGAACTTCATTTATAGCGATACCACGCTCATAGTTGCCAGCCAGCGCCAGTTGAGGCACATTAGGCGCAGCAGGCCATGCCGGACAAAGCGAAATTTCTTAAGGGCCAATTCCTGCTGGACAGCGGGCAATTGAGCGGCTCGTTTTTCCAACGCACGGTCGTCCTTGTCTGCCAGCACGACGCCGAAGGCGCCTTCGGCCTGGTGCTCAACCGCTCGCTCGGACGGAAGGTCGGCGAGATGATCGTGGCCAACCTGCCCGATACGCTCAAGGATTCTCCGCTCTACCTGGGCGGCCCGGTGCAGCCCGGCGCCCTCAGTTTCCTTCACACCGACACCTTCCTGCCGGAAGCCGACGTGTTGCCCAACCTGGCGCTCGGCCATTCGCTCGATGACCTGATTGAAGTGGGCGAATCCTTTTCGTCCGCCAAAAAGGTGCGCATGTTCGCCGGTTATGCCGGCTGGTCGCCCGGCCAGTTGGAGAACGAAATGAAACGCAAGGCGTGGCTGACCTTTCCCGCCTCGCTCGAATTGGTTTTCGATACGCCCCCGGATCAACTTTGGCCCACCATCCTCAAGCGCAAAGGCGGCTGGCGCAACAAGCTGCTGGGCCAGATGCCCGAGGATTTGTCGTGGAATTGAGCGCTCTATTTGGCTTCCACACGCAACAAGGTCGCGTCCGATTTTGCTGAAATTCCTGTTCGCTTCAAACGCGCCGGAACCAAACCGAACTGTCCACCGGCCAAATCCACGGCCATTGCGTCGGCTTCGAGTTCCACCTCACCCTCAGTCACAGCCACGACCTGCAATCGGTTCGGCCTCAACCAACCGGTCGCCCCGGCTTTCAGCTTCCACACCTCGACATCGAAAAGCGGCCCATTCACCAGCATGCGCTTGTGGATGTTTCCGTCCGTGGTGAACCGGGATTGGACGAGCTTCGGCTCGAAATCTTCAAAATCAATGCTGGCCAGCGATTCCGCCACGTGCAGTTCACGCGGCCGGCCATCCAATCCGACGCGGTTCCAGTCGAACACGCGATAGGTCGTGTCCGAATTCTGCTGGATTTCAAAAATCACGAGACCTCCGCCGATGGCGTGCACGCGGCCGGCCGGCAGAAACATCGCGTCGCCCGCGCGCACGGAAATCCGGTGGACCGCATCCGCCACGCTGCCATCGGCAATTTTCTTTTCAAATCCGGCGCGGGTGACGCCCCGTTTCAGGCCCACGAACAGTTCCGCGGCCGGCCCGGCTTGGGCGATGAACCACAACTCGGTCTTGGGCTCGCCATTGAGTTCCGCGGCCGTGCTTGCCGATGGATGGACTTGCAGCGAAAGCTTTTCCCGCGCATCGAGAATTTTGCAGAGGAGCGGAAAGCGGCCGCCTGCCGCCGGTGTCGCATCGCCCAGGATTTCCGCCGCATGCTGTTCCATGAGCCAGCGGAGACTTTTCCCGGCCAGCTCACCGTTGGCGACCACGCTCGCGTCGCCCGGGCGGTCGGAAATCTCCCAGGATTCCCCGATCCGCGCGCCGGGCGGGAGTTTTTTGCCGAAGCACCGTTCCAGTTCGCGTCCGCCCCAGGTGCGTTCCTTGAAGATCGGATGAAAAGTGAGCGGGTAGAGCACGGGCGTTTATGCCGTTGGCGTGACCGTGCCATTGCCATTGCCGTTCACACCCAACTCCACTCGCTCCGGTGGGACCGCGATCTTTTCCACGTAATGCCCGTGCGCGCGGAATTTGTCGTAGCGTTTCTTCAACCGGTCGGCCACCGGCAAGGCGAGCACCTCCTTCAGATGCTTGAGCAGGTGTTGCTTCAAATTCTCCGCCGTCAAGGCCGGATCGTTGTGCGCGCCACCCAGCGGCTCGGGCACCACCTCGTCCACCAACTTAAGCTCGGACAAATCCCTGGCCGTGATGCGCAAGGCCTCCGCGGCCTTCGGCGCGGCGGCGCGGTCTTTCCAAAGAATTGCGGCGCATCCTTCCGGGCTGATCACCGAGTAGTAGGCGTTCTCCAGAATCAACACCCGGTCGGCCACGCCAATGCCCAGCGCCCCGCCGGAACCGCCTTCGCCAATGACGGCCGCGATAATCGGCACCTCCAGCAACATCATTTCACGCAGGTTCACGGCGATGGCTTCGGCGATGTGGCGTTCCTCCGCGCCAATCCCCGGATAAGCGCCCGCCGTGTCAACGAGGGTAATGATGGGCAAACCGAATTTTTCCGCCAGCCGCATCAGGCGCAGCGCCTTGCGATAACCTTCCGGATGGGCGCAGCCAAAATTGCGCAGAATGTTTTCCTTGGTGTCGCGGCCCTTTTGCGTGCCGATCACCATCACGGCCTGTTCGCCCAGCCTGGCAAAGCCGCCCACCATGGCCCGGTCCTCCGCAAACAGCCGGTCGCCGTGCAATTCACGGAAATCGGCAAACGTCGTCCGCAAGTAGTCCAGCGTGTAGGGACGCTCCGGGTGGCGCGCCAATTGCACGCGTTCCCAAGCCGTAAGATTCGAGAAAATGTGCCGCCGGGTTTCGTCGAGCTTCTTTTCGATCAACTGGATTTCCGCTTCGAAATTCACGTCCAGCGCGTGTTTTTCCCGATGTCCGCGAAGTTCCTCGAGCTTGTTTTGCAGTTCGATGATCGGTTTTTCGAAATCGAGCTGATGTTTCATGCGCCGGGAAGTTTAAACTGTTTTTCCGCCAATTCAATGCCATTTCCATAAATGCGAAAGGCCGGACTTGCGTCCGGCCCCCGCGGTGACGAGGTTTATACGCCTTCACCAAGGCGCTCAGAAGGGTGGCGCGACCAACTTGGGGGTCGCTGTTCGAGCCGCGCCACAAGCAAAACCCCTATGCCAACCCTAAACGAACAGCGAAATCCTTTTCACCCTCAAAATCCTGCCCCATACCCTTCGCTCTCTACAATGACATAGACGAAAAAAAATGCAAACAGTTCAAAAGATTTTCTCCGAATTTTTTTGAATTGCGCCCGATTTTGTCTCAAATGTTGACAGTTGGGGCCGGATTTAAGTGACATTTCACCAATCACTTCTGATGTAGTTCAGTTAATTAAGCCGGGCTAACCAGATCGCTGAAAATTCTCACTTGCGAACGCGAACGAACCACCCGTGCCAGTGGCGTGCCGCCATTGGCAACCAGTGATTGGCGCAGCGCCTCTCCCTTGCCGGCGCCGGAAATCAACACCCATACCAGACGCGCCGCGGCGATGGCGGCGTAACCCAAAGTGACGCGGTTGGACGGCGGCTTGGGCGAGTTCTGCACCGCACGATAAATTGTCGCATCGGCCCGCGTCGCCTCCGCTTCACCCGGAAATAGTGAAGCCACATGACCGTCCGGTCCCATGCCCAGAATGATCAAATCAAAAATCGGCTGGCCGCCGGCATTGAGCGGCACGATTTGACGCACTTCCGAAACCGCTTGAGCGGCAGCAACTTCCGGCGGCAATTCGCCACGAATCCGATGGATTTGCGCCTCACCGATGTTTAGCGGCGCCAACAGCCGCTCCTGCGCCAGCCGAAAATTGCTCTCCGGGTCGTCGGGCGGCACGCAACGTTCATCCGCCCAGAAAAAATGGACTGCTCCCATCGGAATTCCACGTTGACGCGCCAGCGCGCTGGTTGCGGCAAAGAAATTCTCCGCGATGCGTCCGCCGGAAAGCACGGCCAGGTGCGGCTTGGCCGCGCGATTGGCGGCCGCGATTTCATCCAGCCATTGGCTGGCCGCGGCGCGGGCCAAATCGCCCGGCTTCGCAAACGAAACCAGCTCAAAGTTTTGCATCAATATTAATATTGTTTATGGCACGGCCAATGGTTCGTGCCAGGCATGGCCGCTTTGCGCGAGCAGGTCATCGGAGGCGACGGGACCCCACGTGCCAGCCGCATAAAACTCGCGGTTGGTCAGAGGTTTGCCCTGCCAGGCGGCGCGGATGGAGTCCACAATTTTCCACGCCGTTTCCACCTCGTCGCGGCGGATGAACAAGGTGGCGTCGCCGGCGATGGCGTCCAGCAGCAGGCGTTCGTAGGCCTCCGGGGTGTACGCTCCGAACTCCGCATCATAGCTAAAGTGCATGCGCACCGGCCGCAGGCCCAGGCTCATGCCGGGCACTTTGCCGTTGAACCGCAGGTAGATGCCTTCGTTCGGCTGCAGGCGCAGCGCGATGGCGTTGGGGTCCAGCTTCTGCGCGTCTTGCGCGGCGAACAGCACGTGCGGCGTGGGACGAAATTGGACCCGCACTTCACTGATGCTCTGCGGCAGGTATTTGCCGGTGCGCAAATAAAACGGCACGTCCGACCAGCGCCAGTTGTCAATGAACAGTTTCAGCGCCACGTAGGTTTCCACGTTGGAATCCGGCGCCACTTTTGCCTCCTGCCGGTAGCCGGGCACCGGCTTGCCGCCCACCGTGCCGGCGAAATATTGGCCGCGCACCACCTGCCGCGCCACGTCCTCGGGCCGCAGCGCCCGGATGGATTTCAGCAGCTTGACCTTTTCGTCGCGAATGGCCTCGGCTTCGAGCGACACCGGCGGTTCCATGGCAATGAGCGCCAAAACCTGGAGCAGGTGATTCTGCACCATGTCGCGCAGCGCCCCGGCTTCCTCGTAATAACCGCCCCGCTGGCCCACGCCCAGGTTCTCACTCACCGTGATTTGCACGTGGTCAATCAGGTTGCGGTTCCAGAGCCGCTCGAAAACGGAATTGGAAAAACGGAACATCAATATGTTTTGCACCGTCTCCTTGCCCAGGTAATGATCAATCCGGCAGACCTGCTGTTCGTAGGCGAAGCGCGTCAACTCGGCGTTCAGCGCGTGGGCCGACTTCAGGTCGTGCCCGAACGGCTTCTCCACCACGATCCGCTGCCAGCCGGCGCCGTCCTTGTGCAGCAGGCCGGCGCGATGCACGTTTTCGATGACCAGGCTGAACTGGCTGGGCAGCGTGGCCAGATAAAACAGCACGTTTTCCCGCAATGGCGCGCTGCCGAACGCCGTCAGCATTTCCTCCAATTTCGCGTAAGCCGCCGGGTCGGTGATGTCGCCCTGGCAATAGGATAAATTTTGCGCGAATTTTCGCCAAATCGCGTCATTCACCGGCTTGGTCCGCGAAAACTGGTCCAGCGCCGCCCGCAGCTCATTCCGCCAGCTCTCGTCGGTCTTTTCGCGCCGCGCAAAACCCACGATGCGAAACTCGGCCGCCAACTGCTTCTCTTTGAACAGGTGGTAAAAGGCGGGGATCAATTTGCGCGCCGTCAGATCACCGCTGGCGCCAAAGATGATAATCGTGCATGGTCCCATCGCCTTCCGTTCCGCGCCCATGTCGCGCCCGGGTGCTGTCTCAACTGCTGTCGTGTCCGCCATGACCCACACAATGGCGCAAGTGGCGCGCAAATTCAATGCAGTTGCGATGGGAGCAAAAATTGCTCGCCCACCACCGTGCTTTGCCGCAAAATTCCCGCGCGCGAATGAAAGTGAAAATTGTCATCACTCCCAAAAAGGCCGTGCTCGATCCGCAGGGCAAAGCCGTCCGCAACGCCCTCGCCCAGATGGGTTATACCGGCGTGAAGGACGTGCGGGTGGGCAAGTTTCTGGAAATCGAATGGGACGGCACCGACGCGGAATCCGCCCGCCGCCAATTGGATGAGGCCGCCCACAAGTTCCTCAGCAATCCCGTGATTGAAGATTACAAACTGGAAATCGAATAATCATTTGCGATACACGATTTACGATTGACGAGCCGCCCGCGCACGCACCGCGTAAATCGTAAATCGTAAATCAAACATGAACTTCGCTGTCCTCCAATTTCCCGCCAGCAACTGCGACCAGGACGCGATCCACGCTCTGCGGTGCCTCGGCCACTCGGCGCGCTACGTCTGGCACAAGGAAAACTCGCTGGGCGACGCCCACGCCGTCATCGTGCCCGGCGGGTTCAGCTATGGCGATTATCTCCGCTGCGGCGCCATCGCGCGTTTCAGTCCGGTCATGCAGGCGGTGAAACAATTTGCCGACCACGGCGGCCTGGTGCTGGGCATTTGCAACGGCTTTCAAGTGCTTACCGAAGCCGGCCTCCTGCCCGGCGCCCTGATCCGCAATCGCGACTTGCAGTTCCATTGCGAACACATTTTTCTCAAAACCGTCACCGGCCATTCCCCGTTCACCAACAAAATCCCCGCCGGCAAACGCCTGAAGATTCCCATCGCCCACGGTGAAGGCTGCTATTTTGCCGATGAAGACACGCTGGCCCGGCTCAATGCAAACCACCAGATCTTGTGGCAATACTGCGACGCGGACGGCAACTTGACCGACACGGCAAATCCAAACGGGTCATTGCTCAACATCGCCGGCATCTGCAGCGAGACCCGCAACGTGGCCGGACTGATGCCGCATCCCGAACGCGCCAGTGAATTGTTGTTGTCGAGTGACGACGGCAAATGGATTTTTGAAAGCATCTTCGCCGCGCTGCAGGAGCGGCCAGCGGCCCAAACTGCCAATTAACTCACGTCGGCGCTTGCACGACCTTGCCGGTTTCGTGGCAGAGCCGGAGCACCAACGAACGATGGTAGAGCTTCAAAATGGTCGTTGTTCGATTTGGCCATGAGCCGCTTTGCAACTTGCCAGGGGCCATCCGGCAATCTATAGTAAAATTGGTTTTGGAAGGGTGGAGGATCGCCCAGCCCTTCTTAAAGTTTATGGAGCACGCGAAGACGGCAGGGCCCGAATCCGCACAGTGAGTTATCGCCTTGATAGACTTTAAGAAGGGCTGGGAGGAAAGTCCGAACACCAAAGGGCGCGATGCCGCGTAACCCAGCCCTTTCTGAAACTCTGAAGCCGATTGGGAATTGCAACCGGATTGATCACCGGGGAACCGGAAAGGTTTGAGAGGTTTAGAAAGGGCTGGGATACACGCGGGCGGAAGGTTGAGAGACGTTCCGACGGACAGTGCCACAGAAAATAAACCGCCGCAGTCTGTTTGATGCGGCAAGGGTGAAAAGGTGCGGTAAGAGCGCACCGCTCGAAGCGCAAGCAACGAGGCACGGAAAACCCCATCGGGTGCAAGGCCAAATAGGGAATCCCGGAGCGGCCCGCTCCAGGTTTCGCGGAGACGGATTCCGGGTATCGGCTGCAGAGACAAATGATTCTCTCCCCAGCTCTTCTTTAAGTGGTCGGTCGGCGAAAATCGGCGAGGGTGGCAGGGCTGGTTCACCTGCGCGAGTGCTTCGACCATTTCGAGAAGGGCTGGGCAGACAGAATTCGGCTTACAGCCCTTCCAAAACCATTCCGCTATTTCCAAATCCACGTGCCTTTGCCAATCGGGATCGGGCGGAATTTCCTGATTGACGCGGGCGGGCTCAGGTTGCCGGCCCGGTCCGCGGCGCTGATGCATATCCATTCCGGCGCCGGTTTGGCAAAGGCCCAGTCCGTTCGGGCGGCGGGCAGGATTTCCGTGGTCCAAACCTGGTTGGAGCGGCATTGCAAGACCCACAACCACGCCGGTACGCCGGATGATTCCCACCGCAAACCCAGGGTGGTGCGGTTGTCTTGGGCGATTACCAACCTCGGTTGTCCGGGGGGCGAAAACTGCAGCGACGGCGGAACCGGCGGCAGGGCCGGCTGGGCGTAGGCGGTGCTGACGATGCGGTTCAAGTCCGGCTTGTCAATCAAATCGCGGAGGTGATAAAAAATCTCCCCGCTGGCGCCGGGGGTTTGCCGCGTGATGGCAATCTGCCGCGCGATTTCGCTGGCCGGGAATTTTACGTCCACGTTGGCGCCGCTCAGGCCCGGCCACAAATATCGTTGTTGCGCGTTTTCTTGCGTCCACCAATTGAGCAGTGCGGGAAAACTCTGCTGGGGCGAGTCGGTCGCCCAGTAAAGTTGGGGCGAAAAATAATCCATCCATCCGTTGATCAGCCACCCGCGCGAGTCGGCGTAGAGTTTGGCGTAAGCATCCAACCCGCGAACCGGCAGCGGATTCATCGGGCGCCAGATGCCGAAGGGACTGATGCCGAACTGCACTTGCGGCTTGGCGGCCTTGATGGTGGCGTACGCGCCCTGAACGAATTGATTGATATTCGCCCGCCGCCAGTCGTCGCGGCTCAGCTTCCGCGGCAGCCCGAATTTCCGCCAGGTTTCTTCGTCCGGGAATTCCAGTTCGCCGCCCATCTGGTTCGTGGTCGGGTAAGGATAAAAATAATCGTCGAACTGCACGCCATCCACGTCGTAGCGGAGCACCACGTCCTGGACGACGCGCCAGACATATTCCCGCACGGCCGGCTCGCCGGGGTCGAGCCAAAGCTGGTTCCCATAGCGGCGAACCCATTCGGGATGCGTCCGGGAAATATGGTTGGCCGAGACCGCTGATTTGGCCTTGTCGGTCAGCGCGCGAAACGGATTGAGCCACGCGTGCAACGCCAGTCCGCGCCGGTGCGCCTCGGTAATTGCGAAAGCCAGCGGATCGTAAAACGGCTCCGGCGACTGGCCCATGGTGCCCGTGAGATATTCCGACCACGGCTCAAGGGACGAGGCGTAAAGGGCGTCGCACGACGGCCGCACCTGGAAGATGACGGCGTTCAGCTTGAGTTGCGCCGCATGGTCGAGCAACGAAACCAGTTCCGCTTTCTGCTCCGCAACGCTCAAGCCGGGTTTGGACGGCCAATCCACGTTTCCCACCGTCACAATCCATGCCCCGCGAAATTCGCGGGGCGCGGCCGGCGGAACCGTCACCGCCGGAGCGAAACGTTCGTCGGCCGCCAGCAATGTCATGGGCATCAGCCACAGGCACGCCAGCCAAATTTGAATTCGTCCCATGTCTCGCGACAAAATAAGACAGAATGGAAGTAATGTAAAAAGTTTTGCCCAACCGTCATTCCCGAATTTGCCGGAGCAAAGCATGATAAACCTCCGTGGATTCCATCGTCTTTGGGAGCGGCGAGGCGGGCCGTTCGGTAATCAACACCGGCCAGTCCCTTGGGTCCTCCGGTCGCCGGCCATGAGAGCCTTTTACCAGTGTGGCGTCGAGCGGTATGCAGTCCATCAACATGCGAAAACCAAGTTGCTTCTGCAGCCGCCGCCACCCGATTTTCAATTGCGGCAGCCGGAGCTTCGGGTCCAGAAACAATTCCACCGGGTCGTAGCCCGGCTTGCGATGGATGTCCACCGTGCGCGCAAAATCCGGCGCGCGCGCGTCATCCAGCCAGTAATAGTAAGTGAACCAGGCCCTGGCCGCGGCCACCGCCACCCAATCGCCCGCGCGCGGATGCGCCAGACCCGCGGCGGCTTTTTCCGGTTCGCCCAAAACCCTTTCCACGCCGGGCGTCGCTTCCAAAAGTTTGCGCACGGAATTCGCCAGCGACTGGTCGTTCAAGTAAATGTGCGCCACCTGATGGTCGGCCACGGCGAATACCTTGCTCGCGCCGGCATCGAGGATTTCCCGCCCCAACTCATTCTTCACCACCAGCCAGCCGCGCTCGCGGAAGAGGCGGTTCAGGTGGACCGGAGTGTCCACGTTCGTGATGCCGTATTCGGAGAGCAAAACCAGGCGCACGCCGCGTTCGCGGAAGAACTGGATGAGCTCGCCGACGATGGCATCAATGGCGTGAAGATCGGGGAAAATGGCGGAATTCGTTGAAGGGTTAAAGCGTTCAAGCGTTGAAGCGTCGTCCGCTGCAACGCTTGAACGCTTGAACGCTTCAACGCCTTGTCTTTGTAAATTGTAATCCAGGTGCGGCAGATAAATGAGGTTCAACACGGGCGCATATTTCCGTTCAATCCATCTTGCGGCTTCGGCTATCCAGCGCGTGGCGCAATCAGCGGAGCCGGCCGGCGTTTTGACCCCCGCCGCCGGTCCCCAAAATCCGGAAAAGGGAAATTCGCCGAGGTCCCTTTTGATTTCCTCGCGGATGGAATAGGGCCACGAATAAATATCGAAAGTCTTTTTGCCGTCCGCGCAATAAATCGGACGCGGCGTGATGGAATAATCCACGCTGGAATACAGGTTGAACCACCAGAAAAGATTGGCGATTGACAATTTCCGATTGCCAGCTTCGGGCTCTCTCCGCAATTCGTCCCAGATTTTTGGACTTTGGACCAGATGATTGGATTGTTTCCAGAACTGGACCTCGGCGAGTTCGCGGTTATACCAGCCATTGCCGACGATGCCGTGCTGCGACGGAAGCTTGCCGGTGAGATAATTCGCCTGTGCCGTGCAGGTGATCGCGGGCAACGCCGGCGCCAGGTGCGCCAGCGTGCCACACTTTATAAACTCCGCGATACGGGGCGTGTGGTCGCCGATCAGGCGTCCGGTGAGACCTGCCACATTGATGACGGCCAGACGGGTCATGGCGAAATGACGAACAACGAAGCCCTAATGACTAAAAAATGACGAATGACGAATGACCAATGGCCAAAGGAGCCACGTCTTGCCATTCGACATTCGACATTCGTCATTGGGAATTCTCCAGCCATTAGCCCGTTTTTGACGCCCGCGCCGGAATCAGCCTGGCTCAAGACCGTCGTCGGAATGCGAACGTGGCGGATCCCCCGATGGGCGGTCGCGGCGGCAAAGCCGGCCACGTCCAGCAAGGCTCCGCCGCCCACGGCCACCAGATACGAATGGCGGTCGAGATGATGGCGATTGATGGAGGAATGGATTTCCGAAACCGTCGCGGTCGAGTTCTTCACCGCCTCGCCGCCGGGGACGACCAGCGGCGGGCCGGCCATGTGGCTGGCGCCGGCATGTGCTTGGAAATAGGTTTCCATCCTGCGCGGCAGCCCGGGATGGCGGCCGGCCAGCCCGGCATCGAGAACCAGCAGCGTTTTGCCCGGCGCGCTCTCCTCCAGCTCGTCTTTCAACACGGGGTTGGCCGGCGCGAAAACGTCTTCGGTGAAGAAGATACGCAAGGGCCAGCCGACTTGAATCTGGCGTTGAATCACATCCACGGTTGCTAATCTGGAAGCGGGGCGCCTCCTTTTCGAGATTTATTTGAGTGCAACGCAAGGCCTGTTTGGAGTTCCGCCTTCAGGCGTAGGACAGGCGTCGCGCCTGTCTCCAAATTTGAATTTTCGCCTTGAGGCGCGTTTCTTGATCCAACGCCAGGGCATTGCTTGTCGGATGAAAATATTGGAGATGGAGACAGGCGCGACGCCTGTCCTACTGCTAAAACAAAAAACCCTCCCGGCGGACCGGGAGGGTTGGCGAAAGCCTGGCTGCCGTTACTTCTTCATCTGCGTATCCACTGGAATTCGCATGCAGTAGAACGAGCGATAAACGAATACCAGCGCCAACAGGAAGAAGACCACCCCGATGCCGATCTTCAGGTTCGCGTTCGTCATGGTCACGGCGATTTCCGCCGCGAGCAGGCCAAACAGCGTGGTGAACTTGATGATGGGGTTCATGGCCACCGAGCTGGTGTCCTTGAACGGATCGCCCACCGTGTCGCCCACGACGGTCGCCGCGTGGAGTTCCGTGCCCTTTTGTTTCAAATCCACTTCCACCACTTTCTTGGCGTTGTCCCAGGCGCCACCGGCGTTGGCCATGAAGATGGCCTGGAACAAACCGAAGAACGCGATGCCGACGAGATAGCCGACGAAGAAATAAGGGTTAAAGAATGCCAGCGCCAGCGCCATCGAAAAAACGACGATGAAGATGTTGATCATGCCCTTCTGCGCATAAATGGTGCAGATTTCCACGACTTTCTTGCTGTCGGCGATGGAAGCCTCCGCCTTGTTCAGGTTGAGGTGTTCCTTGATGTAAACGACCGCGCGATACGCGCCGGTGGCCACCGCCTGCGTGCTGGCGCCGGTGAACCAGTAAATCACCGCGCCGCCCATGAGCAGGCCGAGAATGACCGGCGGATGCACGAGGCTCAACATGGAGATGATGCTGAAGCTCGGGTCTTTTTGGATGCCGATGTTTTGCAGCAGCATGATGATGCCGAAAATCATCGTGGTCGCGCCGACGACCGCCGTGCCGATAAGCACCGGCTTGGCCGTGGCCTTGAAGGTGTTGCCCGCGCCGTCGCCTTTTTCCAGTTCGAACTTGGAATTTTCAAAGTCGGGTTTGAACCCGAAATCCCTTTCGATTTCCGCGCTGACGTTCGGCACGGATTCGATGCGGCTCAATTCATAGATGGACTGCGCGTTGTCGGTGACGGGGCCGAAGCTGTCCACGGCGATAATAACCGGCGCCATGGCCAGGAACCCGAAGGCGACGAGGCCGAAGGCGAAGATCGGGGCGGCGAATTTGAAGGCGTCAGGCATCAAAGCCAGCACGGGCGACCCGGTGAACGTGGCCAGCAGATAGGCCGCGAACATCAGTGCGATGATGACCAATCCCATCCAGAACGCGCAGAAATTGCCGGTGACAAAGCCGCCCAGAATGTTGAGCGACGCGCCACCCTGGCCGGACGCGGTGACGATTTCTTTCACGTGCCGGGACTTGGTGCTGACGAAGATTTTAGTGAATTCCATGATGAGCGGACCGGCCAGCGTGCCGCAGGCGATGATGCCCGCCAGCACCAACCAGAGAGTCGGTAAGGCATTACCCGCCGTGTCCTTAAAATCTCCCAGCAGCAGCTTGCTGGCGATCAAGGCAACCACGATGGAAACGGCGGAGGTAAGCCACACCAGATTGGTGAGCGGCTGTTCCCAATTGAAATCCTTCTTGTTGCCATAAAGCGACTGGCTCAGGGCCTTGTTGACATAGAACGAGCCGAGCGACGCCAGCACCATCAGACTTTGAATCACAAAAATCCAGACGATGAGCTTGGCGCCCACCGCCGGCGATGCCGCCAGCGACAGGCACAGAAACGCAACCAGCGCCACACCCGTCACGCCGTAGGTTTCAAAGCCGTCCGCCGTGGGGCCCACCGAGTCGCCCGCGTTATCACCGGTGCAGTCGGCGATCACGCCGGGATTCTTCGGATCATCTTCCGGCAGGTTGAAAACAATTTTCATGAGGTCGGAGCCGATGTCGGCGATCTTGGTGAAAATGCCGCCGCCGATACGCAGGGCCGCGGCGCCCAGCGATTCGCCGATGGCGAAACCAATGAAGCATGGGCCGGCCAGATGGCGCGCGAACAGCAAAATGCCAATCATGCAAACCAGTTCCACGCAGACCAGCAGGAGGCCGATGCTCATGCCTGAGCGCAGGGGGATGAGGAGCGTTTGCAGCGAGTTGCCCCGGAGCGAGGCGAACGCGGCACGGCTGTTGGCGTAGGTGTTAATGCGGATGCCAAACCAGGCGACGCCGTAGCTGCCCAGAATGCCCAGCACGGAGCAGCCAAGAATCACAATGCCAT
>JBEKMW010000062.1:0-26483 GCA_049523455.1 Verrucomicrobiota bacterium
CTGTGTTTCAATCACCTTCATGACAACAAGAAATGGAAAAATCGCCCGTCTCCCCCACGCCATCCGCCACGAACTCAACCGCCGCCTCCAGGACGGCGAACCCGGCAAACGCCTCGTCCACTGGCTCAACCAATCTGACCAAGTCCGCAAAATCCTCCACCGCGAGTTCGGCGGACGCCCCATCAGCGAGCAAAACCTCTCCGAATGGAAGGCCGGCGGCTACCTCGATTGGCTCCGCCAGGAGGATTCCCGCCAATGGGTCGCCTCCTTGGTCGAAGATCAAGCCCAACTCACCGACGCCGGCGGCCTGGAAATCAGCGACCGCTTCGCCAGCCTCCTCGCCGTCGAATTGGTCAAAATCGGCAGAGAATTGCTCGCCGACAAAACCGCCCCGGCGGACCGCTGGCAATGCCTCTGCCAAATCCTCGGCCAATTGTCCCAAGTCCGCTGCGACGACCATCGCGCCCTGCAAACCCGCACCAATCGCGAGCGCTGGCAGCGGCAAGTGCAGACCGAAGACGCCGCCATCGCCGAGCGCGCCCGCCAGAAGGAGCGGCAGAATGAACTCGACGGCTTTTACGCCGGCGAGGAATTGGAGGCCCATGCGGAACATTTTCGCGGCGACTATGGCTCCCGCGTGGTGGCCGCCCGCGTACTTGAACTCGAGAAAGACCTCCCGCGCGGCTCCCTCATCAAACAGTTGCGCAGCCTCGATCCCCCCACCCAGGCCAAAACACAAAAGCCCCATAAGCTCGTCCCACCTCGTGGGCCGAGCGTCCGTCGGGCGAGCGTGCCCGCGACCCGAAAAAGCCCCACTGGTCCCGGTCGGGCGGGCGCCAGCCGCGCCGGCCTCCCGCGCCGTAGCCCCTCGGCCAAGGCGGGAGCCTCCGGGCTAAGACCGGCCCGCCGGGCCGTAGCTTCCAAGCGACGGCCACAGCGAAGGCCGGCCAGCCCCCCCGACCAGCCGCGCCAAAGCGAAGCGGCAGCGCACATGCCGCGTCGTAGCCCCTCGGCGAAGGCGGGAACTTCTGATTCGAAGCTCCGCCCCCAGGCGGCTTCGGGGAGCGCATGCGTCCCGCGTGCTGTGCTCGGCGTCGCGCCGGGCACCTTGCGGGTAAAACCAGAGCCCCAAACCCCGCTTAAATCACACCCAGTCAAACCGAATCAAACCGAATCAAACCAAAAATCTTGCGCGATCGGCGACGGTCACACACCGCCGGAAGTGCCCGCCACTGGCGTGTCGGAACCGGATCCGGTAACACCAGGTAACAGCACTTTTTTTCGCTCCATGATCACAAAGCATTTCTGCCTTCT
This sequence comes from Verrucomicrobiota bacterium, assembly GCA_049523455.1. Taxonomy (GTDB): domain Bacteria; phylum Verrucomicrobiota; class Verrucomicrobiia; order Limisphaerales; family UBA11358; genus UBA11358. The sequence goes on from JBEKMW010000062.1 coordinate 1,315, forward strand.
GCCTTCTGCCTTTGTTCCAACACCCCTTGCAACGCAAGTGCATCGCAATTGGATTTCTGCATTCTCCCTTCATGACCCGCAACGGAAAAATGCCGCCGACGCCCAGCGCGCCCCCATTTGGGCCGCTATGCAATTGGATGCCAAAATCTGCACCCCCAATGACCCCGGTGTCGGTTCCCAAAACGAACCCATTTTGAAGCCAAAAACGTCCTGTCAATTCCATCCTCCATCTGCTCCCCTGCCGGGGAAGGGGTGGTGTCCTAATTTTCCCAAAAAAAATCAAACAATTAGCAAAAAGGGTTAAGCCATTCGCGTTGCAACCAGATAGCTTATTTTTACGAACCTGAGGTGCTGTGCCATCGCGGTTTGGGCTCTGAGTACGCGGACCGGCTTAACGGACCGGGTCGCCGCGTAAAAGACCAAACCTCCCTACGGGCACGGCATTGGATTGGGTTCGTCGGCGGGAAGACGCTCACCGCCGGGCGAAATGGCATCACAACTGGTCGCCGGCAGCAGTTCCCGGGAGGGGATGAGGGCCGGACAGGATGGCGATGAACTCAAGACGCAAATCTATTGAGGCAGAACTTGCTCCGAGGCCCCTCGGATGCCAGGGCGGAGATTTATTTTCCGCCACCGGTCCACCGGGCCCCGATCCCATCCTTTCCGCCAACGGGCGAAGTTGTCACCATGAGCGACCGTAAACTCGCTTTTCTTTATTCCCCGGAAGTCGAGGCGTTGAGCTATCCGCCGGATTGTCCGTTCAAAACCCAACGCGCCGGGTTGACGCGATTGCGGCTCAAATCGTTTGGCCTGCTGGGGGATGAAAACCGGTTCGAGGTGGCGCCCCGGCGAGCGACGTTGGAGGAATTGAAACAATTCCACACGGCGGATTACCTCGAGGCGCTGCAACGCGCCGCGGCGGGCGAGTTGACCGTGGAAGGGCTTCAAATGGGCATCGGGGGGCCGGACACGCCGGTGTTCCGGGACGTGTTTGAATTCGGAGCGTGGGCGTGCGGCGCGGGATTCACCGGCACGGACTTGCTCTTGCACCACAAGGCGGACGTGGCTTTCAACCTGTTGGGCGGCTTCCATCACGCCCATGCCGGGCGGGCCGGTGGCTTCTGTTTCCTCAACGACGCGGCGCTGGCCTGCGAGAGAATGGCCGGGGCGGGCAAGCGCGTTTTGTATCTGGACGTGGACGCGCACCACGGCGACGGGTTGCAAACGGCGTTTTACGAGCGCGAGGACGTGATGACGATTTCGCTGCACGAGACCGGCAAGACGCTGTTTCCGTGGGGAGGTTTTGAGAATGAAATCGGCGAAGGGCCGGGCCGCGGATTCAACGTCAACGTTCCGCTACCGCCCGAAACTTACGACGAAGCGTTCCTGACGGCGTTCGATGCGGTGGTGGTGCCGCTGGCCGAAGCCTTCCGACCCGACATGCTGGTGGTGGAATTGGGACTGGACATTCTGGCCGGCGATCCGCTGACGCATTTGCGCATGACCAATAACGTGGTGGTGGAGATCGTGGAACGGCTTTTGAAATGGAATTGTCCCACGCTGGTGGCGGGCGGCGGGGGTTATCACGTGGAGAATACCGTGCGCGGCTGGGCGCTGGCGTGGCGGACGTTTTGCGGCGAGAACGACGAATGCGATTTTGCCCTGGGCATGGGCGGCGTGATGCTGGCCAACAGCGAATGGGCCGGCGGCCTGCGGGACCGCGTGCTGCCTGTTTCGGCGCAACAGCGCCGGGCCGTGGAACCGGAGTTGCAAACGACGTTGGAATCGGTGATTAGTAATGTATTCCAGTTGCATGGCCTTAAGCCGCAACCGCTTGGGCGGACAGCGGCGCCGGCCGGTTTTACTGAGAAATTGATCCAAAACAGATCGAAAGGAGCACAAAATGACTGAAACTCAAGCCCAACCTAAAACTCAAGCCCAACCTAAAACCCAGACTCAAATCGTGTCCACCAGTTCCCTGATGCAAGAGAGCCGGACGTTTCCGCCTTCCAAGGACGTCATCCGGCACGCGCTCATCAACGGCGACCAATACCGGAAGATGTATGAGCATTCCATCAAGGACCCGGACGGTTTCTGGCTCGAACAGGCTGCCACGCTGGACTGGATCAAAAAGCCCACGCGGGGCCGCAAATACATCTGGGACACGGTGGGGAAGAAGGTGGAGCACACCTGGTTCGAAGACGGCCAGCTCAACGTGAGCGTCAATTGCCTGGACCGGCATCTCAAGACCCGGGGCAACAAGGTGGGCCTGATCTGGCAGGGGGAACCGGAAAATGACGTGGTGAAGCTCACCTACGCGCAATTGCATGAAAAGGTGTGCAAGTTCGCCAACGTCCTGAAGTCATTCGGCATCAAGAAGGGTGACCGGATCTCGATTTATCTGCCGATGATTCCGGAACTGCCCATTGCCATGCTGGCGTGTGCGCGGATTGGCGCGATCCACTCGGTGGTGTTCGGCGGGTTCAGCGCCGAGGCGCTGGCCGGACGCATCAACGACGCCGCCTGCCGCCTGCTGATCACGTCCAACACGTCGCTGCGCTCCGGCAAGAGCATCCCATTGAAGGGGATGGCCGACGAGGCGCTCAAGGAAACGCCGTCCATCGAGAAGGTCATCGTGGTCAAGCGCAACGACACGCCGTGCAACATGGTGGCGGGGCGGGACCTGTGGTTCCACGAACTGCTGGCCAAAGCGTCCGCTGATTGCCCAGCAGTGCCCATGAGTGCCGAAGACCCTCTGTTCATCCTTTACACGTCCGGTTCGACGGGCAAGCCCAAAGGGGTGGTCCATTGCAACGGCGGCTACCTGCTCCAGGCCAGCCTCACGCACAAATACATCTTCGACATCCATGACGACGACATTTACTGGTGCACGGCGGACATCGGCTGGGTGACCGGCCACAGCTATATTTGCTATGGGCCGCTTTGCAACGGGGCGACCAGCCTGATGTTTGAAGGCGTGCCGACGTTCCCGGACGCCGGGCGGTTCTGGCAGATTGTCGAGAAATTCAAGGTGAACATTTTCTACACGGCGCCCACGGCGATCCGCTCGCTGATCCGGCTGGGGGAAGAATGGCCGGCCAAACATGATCTGAGTTCGCTGCGGCTTTTGGGTTCGGTGGGCGAGCCCATCAATCCCGAAGCGTGGATATGGTATCACCGGGTAATTGGCAAAGACCATTGCCCGATCGTGGACACGTGGTGGCAGACGGAGACCGGCGGCATTCTCATCACGCCGCTGGCCGGCGTGCATACGCTTAAACCCGGCAGCGCCAACCGTCCGTTCTTCGGGGTGGAGCCGGTGGTGCTGCGCGACGACGGCAAGCCGTGCGCGGTGAATGAAGGCGGCAAGCTGTGCATCACCAAGCCGTGGCCCGGCATGTTGCGGACCACTTGGGGCGACCACAATCGCTTCATCGAAACCTATTTTACGATGTACCCCAACATCTATTTCACCGGCGACGGCTGCCGGATTGACGAGGACGGCGACTATTGGCTGATGGGCCGCATTGACGACGTGGTGAACGTTTCGGGCCATCGCATCGGCACCGCCGAAGTGGAGAGCGCGCTGGTGAGCCATCCCAAGGTGGCCGAAGCGGCGGTGGCGCCCATGCCGCACGACATCAAGGGCCAGGGTCTTTACGCGTTCGTCACGCTCAAAGACGGCGTGCAGGAAAGCGAAGAGCTGAAGAAGGAATTGAACAACCACGTGCGCAAGGAAATCGGGCCGATTGCGGTGCCGGACAAGATCCAGTTTGCGCCCGGCCTGCCCAAGACGCGGTCGGGAAAGATCATGCGCCGGATCCTGCGGAAAATCGCCGAAAACGCGGTGGAACAGATTGGCGACACCAGCACGCTGGCCGACCCGAACGTCGTTGACGTTCTCGTGAAGGGAAAGCAATAAACTTAGTTTGGCCGCCGGGGCTCCATGCCCCGGCGGCGTCTCATTCCAAAAAACCATGAATCAAAACCAAAACACAACCATTGTAATCAAAGATAACAATCGTCCCGGCGACCGGCTGGGTCGCGGACCGTTCATCGGCGCCATGCTGGCGGCATTGGTGGCCGGCTCGGCGGCGGCGGCCCAAACGAATCTGACGTGGGGCGCGGATGCCACCGTCAAGGAGACCTACGATGACAACGTATATCTTGAGGACGTCAAGCCAACCGTCGCTAATCTGAACGCCGCCCAGAGCGCCGGCTTGAACCCCGTCCAGGCCTACAAAGGGTCGTTCGTCACCACGGTGCAGCCGCGTTTCGGGCTGAATTACCAGCCGTGCAGCGGGTTCGACGCGGCGCTGGGTTACGCGCCGGAGATTAACCTCTACGACTCGGCGGAAGACGAGGATTACATTGCGCACCGGGCCACGCTCAATTTCGACGGCAGCATCAAGGACGCCACGTGGGAATTTCTGAACAGTCCGACGTTTATCGAAGGCAGCACCATCGGTCCGACTTTTGCGCGGCCGGAGGATGTGCCAGCCATCGGCGGCATACCGCTACGCGACCGGCGCGAGCAGTTTGTGTATCGCGACGCCTTTCACCTGACGGTGCCGCTGGGCAACTGGTTCATCCGACCGGTGGCCACAGCTTATTACCTCAATTTCCTGACCCACCAGCGGTTAAATCCCAGTGCGACTTCGTCAAAGTATTACTACGAAAACTACATTGACCGGCAGGACGTGAACGGAGGCGTGGACGCGGGCTATAACGTGGGCCGGAAAACGTTTGTGGTCCTTGGCTACCGCTACGGGCGGCAGGACCAGGGGATGGGTCCGAATTCGGCCAGTACTGCGTTCGTAAAGAGCCCCTACGACAGCTTCTATCAGCGTATTCTGGCAGGCGTGGAAGGATCGCCGGCGAAGTGGCTCAAGTTAAACGTCCAACTCGGACCGGAATTCCGCCGGTTCGACGCGGGCGTGCCGGTGGATTTTGGGCGGAACGAGGTGCTCTGTTACGCCGACGCGTCGGCCACGGTGCTGCCGACCACGGCGGACACGATCAGCATTCATTGGACGCGGTTTGAGCAGCCGGCGTTTTCGAGCGAGAGCGTCTATGAGGACATCAAGTATGACTTATCGTGGCGGCACAAGTTCTGCGACCAATTCACGGCCGGCGCCGGTTTCACCTTGTACGCGGGCGACTGGCAGGCGCCGGTGAACCGCAATGACTGGATTTACACGCCCAGCGTGTCGGCCAGTTACGCTTTCACCAAACATTTGAGCGCGGAAGCCGCCGGGTCATACGACTATGTGAAAAACCAGGTGCCCACCAGCGCGCCCGGGGCGGAGTATGCCGACGGGCGTGAATTCCGGCGGGCGCTGGTTTCGCTGGCGCTAAAATACGTGTTTTAGACGGGCAGGAAGCAATGAATGTTGCTTCTTTGGCAAAATAAGTGGGGGGCATTCCCCCCGGCCAAATTATGCTCTACCGGTAGTTGCCGGTGGTGAGCCAGGGTGATTAAACCGGCGCACGTTTCATCGCCGCAACAACTTGAATTTTTCATTTATATGAGCACAAGACCGAAACTGACTTTGGACGCCAACGAAGGCGTTGCCCACGTTGCCTACCGCCTCAATGAGGTAATGGCCATCTACCCCATCACGCCGTCTTCCCCCATGGCCGAGTTCTGCGACCAATGGGCCGCCGAAGGCAAAAAGAACCTTTGGGGCGCCATACCACCCATCGTGGAAATGCAGAGCGAAGGCGGCGCGGTGGGCGCGGTGCACGGCATGTTGCAGACCGGGTCCATCGCCACCACGTTTACGGCGTCGCAGGGCCTGCTGCTGATGATTCCCAATATGTTCAAGATCGCCGGTGAATTGCAGCCGACGGTGTTTCACGTGACCGCGCGGTCGGTGGCCACCCATGCGCTTTCCATTTTTGGCGATCACAGTGACATCATGGCGATACGCTCGACCGGCTGGGCCATGCTGGGTTCGGCCAGCGTGCAGGAGGCGCCGGACTTTGCGCTCATTGCCCAGGTGGCCACGCTACGGTCGCGGGTGCCCTTTGTGCATTTCTTCGACGGCTTTCGGACCTCGCACGAGGTGCAGAAGATTGAGATGCTCACCGAGGCGGACTTGCGCGCGCTGATTGATGACAAGCTGGTGGCGGAGCACCGCGCGCGCGGGATGTCGCCGGACCGTCCCGTGTTGCGCGGCACGGCGCAAAACCCGGACGCATTTTTCCAGGCGCGCGAGGCGTGCAATCCGTTTTATGCCGCCTGCCCCGACATTGTGCAGCAGGCCATGGACGATTTCGCCAAGCAAGTAGGCCGCGCCTACAAGTTGTTTGAATACGTCGGCGCGCCGGATGCGGAGCACGTGATGGTGCTCATGGGTTCGGGCTGTGAAGCGGCGCACGAGACGGTTGAGTATTTGAATGGGCGCGGCGCGAAGCTGGGCCTGGTGAAGGTGCGGTTGTACCGGCCATTTGACTCCAAGCGCTTCGTCGAGGCCCTGCCGCGGTCGGTCAAGAGCATCGCCGTACTGGACCGCACCAAGGAGCCGGGGGCGGCGGGCGAGCCGCTGTACCAGGATTGCGTGGCGGCGGTGCTCGAAGGCATGGCCAACGGCTGGGGCAATTTGAAGTGGCTGCCGAAAATCGTCGGCGGCCGGTACGGTCTTTCGTCCAAGGAATTCACCCCGGCCATGGTCAAGGCGGTTTTCGACAACCTCGCCGAGGCCAAGCCCAAGAGCCATTTCACCGTGGGCATCAACGACGACGTTTCGCAAACCAGCCTGCCGGTGGACCATGAGTTTTCCACCGAACCGGACGATGTCATCCGGGCGCTGTTTTACGGTTTGGGCGCGGACGGTACCGTGGGCGCCAACAAGAATTCGATCAAGATCATCGGCGAAGGCACGGATAATTTCGCGCAGGGTTACTTCGTTTATGATTCCAAGAAATCGGGCAGCATGACGGTGTCGCACCTGCGATTCGGGCCGGAGCACATCCGTTCGACGTATCTGATTTCGCGGGCGAACTTCGTGGCGTGCCACCAGCCGATGTTTTTGGAGAAATACGACATGGTGAAGCCGCTGGTACCCGGCGGCACCTTCCTGCTCAACACCCCCTACCCGCAGGATAAAGTGTGGTGCACACTGCCCACGCCGGTGCAGGAATCGCTCATTGCCAAGAAGGCGAAATTTTACGTGATTGACGCGACCAAAGTGGCGCGCGACAGCGGCATGGGCGGGCGCATCAACACCATCATGCAGGTCTGCTTCTTCGCGTTGTCCGGCGTGCTGCCGCGCGACAAAGCCATTGAAGCCATCAAGTATTCCATCAAGAAGACCTACGGCAAGAAAGGGGAGGAAGTGGTGGCCATGAACCTCAAGGCCGTGGACAACACGCTGGAGCATTTGCACGAGGTGCCGGTGCCCAAGCTGGTAAACGGCAGTGGCAGCCTGCAGCCGGCCATTTCGCCCGAAGCCCCGCGGTTTGTAAAGGACGTGCTGGGCCAGCTCGCGGCCGGCGAAGGCGACCAACTGCCCGTGAGCGCGTTTCCCGTGGACGGCACGTTCCCGACCGGGACCGCGCAATACGAGAAGCGGAACCTGGCCCTGGACATCCCGGTTTGGGACGAAAAGGTGTGCATCCAATGCCTGAAGTGTGTGGCGATCTGCCCGCACGCGACCATTCGCGCGAAAGTTTACGCGCCGGCCGCGCTGGCCAACGCGCCGGCGACGTTCAAGAGCACCGACAGCCGCAATCCGGAATTCAAAGGTTGGAAGTTCACGCTGCAGGTTGCGGCGGAGGATTGCACCGGCTGCTCGTTGTGCGTGGACATCTGCCCCGCGCGCAACAAAACCGAAGCCAAGCTCAAAGCGATTAACATGCGCCCGCAGGCGCCGCTGCGCCTGGCAGAGCGGGAGAATTGGAACTTCTTCCTGAACCTGCCCGAAATGGACCGGCGCCGGATCAAGACGACGCAATTGCGCCAGCAACAATTGTTGCGGCCCCTGTTTGAATTCAGCGGCGCCTGCGCCGGTTGCGGCGAGACGCCGTATATCAAAATGGTGTCGCAACTGTTCGGAGACCGCGCCGTGATCGCCAACGCCACCGGCTGCTCCTCGATTTACGGCGGCAACCTGCCGACCACGCCTTATACGAAGGATGCGGCGGGGCGGGGACCGGCGTGGTGCAACTCGCTGTTCGAGGACAACGCGGAGTTCGGACTGGGCTTCCGGGTATCGCTGGACAAGCAGAAGGATTTCGCGGGCGAACTGGCCCGCAAACTCGCGCCGCAACTGGGAGACGACCTGGTGACCGGGCTCCTGAACGCCAACCAGGCCGACGAAACCGGCATTGATGAGCAGCGGGAGCGCGTGGCTGCCTTGAAGGAGAAATTAGTGAAGCTGGATTCGCCGGAGGCGCGGCTGTTGCTCGGCCTGGCCGACCAACTGGTACGCAAGAGCGTCTGGATCATCGGTGGCGACGGATGGGCCTACGACATTGGCTACGGGGGCCTCGATCACGTGCTGGCCAGCGGCCGCGACGTGAATGTGCTGGTGCTCGATACCGAAGTTTATTCCAACACCGGCGGCCAGATGTCCAAATCCACGCCGCGTGGCGCGGTGGCCAAGTTCGCCGCCGCCGGCAAGGCCATGGGCAAGAAAGACCTCGGATTGATTGCCATGACTTACGGCAACATTTACGTGGCGAGCGTGGCGCTGGGCGCCAAGGACGAGCAGGCCTTGCGCGCCTTTGTGGAGGCCGAATCGTATCCGGGTCCGTCGCTCATCATCGCCTACAGTCATTGCATCGCGCACGGCATTGCGGTGGACATGGGCGTGGGCGCGCGGCAGCAGAAACTCCTGGTGGATTCCGGCCAGTGGCTGCTCTACCGCTTCGATCCCCGACGGACCGAGCGCGGCGAAAATCCGCTGCAACTCGATTCTTCGGCGGCCAAGGCGAAAGTCCAGGACTTCATGCTGTCGGAGAACCGGTTCAAGATGCTCACCAAGAGCAAGCCGGAGGAAGCCAAACGATTGTTCGCCCGGGCGCAGGTGGACGCCGACCGGCGCTGGCAGTTTTACCAGTATCTGAGCGGACGCGATTTGAAGACCAATGGCAACGGCCATGGCGGCTCGCCACAACCGGCCGCCACGGTGGACCAACAACCATAAATAGAAAGGCAGAATGAAGAAGGAAGAAGGCAGAAACCGGTGTGGCGGCAGCGCGGATTGCCTTCATCTCATCATTCCGCATTCTGCCTTCTTCATTAGAAAGAGCCTATGGATCTGACAACCACCTATCTAGGTCTGAAACTGCGAACGCCGCTGGTTCCGGCGGCTTCGCCGCTATCAGAGGAAATTGACAACATCAAACGGATGGAAGACGCCGGCGCGTCGGCGGTGGTGCTCTACTCGTTGTTCGAGGAACAACTGCGCCAGGACCGCGCCAAGTTGGTGCGCGATCTGGAACAAGGCACCGAGAGTTTTCCCGAAGCGCTGACCTATTTTCTCGAGCCGGAGGAGTTCCACCTCGGTCCCGAGGAATATCTCAAGCACATCGCCCAGGCCAAGGCAGCGACGCGCGTTCCCATCATCGCCAGCCTCAACTGCTCCTCGATCGGCGATTGGACCAACCACGCGAAACAAATCCAACAGGCTGGCGCCGACGCGCTGGAGTTGAACATTTATTTCATTCCGGCCAATCCGGAGGTGACCGGGGCGCAAATCGAACAGATGTACCTGGACATCCTCAAGGCGGTCAAGGCACAAGTGACGATTCCCGTGGCGCTGAAGCTCAGCCCATTCTTCAGCAATTTTGCCAATATGGCGAAACGCTTCGACGAGGCGGGGGCGGACGGACTGGTGCTGTTCAACCGGTTCTACCAACCGGACATAGACCTGGAATCGCTGGAAGTGAAGCCGAACATATTGCTGAGCACGCCGATGGCCATGCGCGTGCCCTTGCGGTGGGTGGCCATTCTCCACGGCCATTTGCGGGCCAGCCTCGCCGCCACCAGCGGCATTCACCGCGCGACCGACGTGCTGAAGATGCTCATGGCCGGCGCCGACGTGACGATGCTTTGTTCGGTGTTGTTACGGCATGGCATCCGCCAGATCGGCGCCATCGAGCGCGACTTGATGACGTGGATGCAAGAACACGAATACGAGTCGGTGTCGCAACTCAAGGGCAGTCTCAGCCAGAGGAAATGCCCCGCGCCCAGCGAGTTTGAGCGCGCCCAATACATGCGGGCCATTTCCGGCTACCCGGTAACGACGGCGAACAATTAATCCGCGGGGATTCCATTGTTGGACAAATGGGGGATTATCGGTCATTATCGTCGTGACCGGCGGTAACGCCTGGTCCAATGATCGAAAACCAAAACGACCTTTAACATGCAAGACCTCAAACCGCTACACGACGCCATTCTCAATGGCGACGCCAAAACCGCCCGCACCACCACTGAGCAGGCCATCGCCGCCGGAGTTGATCCGGTGAAGTTGGTGCAGGAGTACATGGTTCCAGCCATGGGTGAAGTGGGCCGGCGCTTCGAGTGCAATGAATATTTTGTGCCCGAATTGCTCCTGGCGGCGCGCGCCATGAAAGCGTCGCTCGAACTCATCCGCCCGCTGCTCGTAGCCGGGGGCGTGGCGTCCGCCGGGCGCGTCGTGATTGGCACCGTCAAGGGCGACCTGCATGACATCGGCAAGAACCTGGTCTCGGCCATGCTCGAAGGCGGCGGTTTTGAGGTGCTGGACCTCGGCACGAATGTTACGCCCGAGCAATTTGTTGCCGCCGTCCGGGAAAAGAAGGCGCAGATCGTCGCCCTGTCCGCTTTGCTCACCACGACCATGCCGTCCATGAAGGCCACGGTGGACGCGCTCAAACAAGCCGGCGTCCGCGACCAGGTCAAGGTCCTGGTGGGCGGTGCGCCCGTAACCCGGAAATATGCCGATGAGATTGGCGCCGATGGCTATGGTGAAAGCGCCGCTGGCGCAGCGGGTTTGGCCAGGCAAGTCCTGGGTTGAGCCCGGTCCCATGAAGCCAAGGTCGGAGCACATGGCTGCGACCCGCAACCCAGGTTGTAGCGCGGACAGCTTTGTCTGCGCGATTCGCGTCGGTTGACCTGAATTTATGCCGCTTCATCAACTGATCCAAAAATTGACCGCCGGCGGGCCGGTCCTCACGGATGGCGCGTGGGGCACCCAGCTTCAAACGCGCGGACTGGCGCCGGGCGATGCACCGGACCTTTGGAACCTTACCCATCCCGAGCGGGTGGCCGAAGTTGCCCGCGCCTACGTTACCGCCGGCGCGCAGGTTATTTTGACGAACACATTTGGCGCAAATCGTTTCCGGCTGGCCGAAGCCGGCGCGGCGGAGCGGGTGAAGGAAGTCAACGAAGCCGGGGCGCGCCTTTCACGGGTGGCCGCCGGCAAGAACGCGGTGGTTTTCGCCTCGATGGGGCCCAGCGGCAAAATGCTCATGAGCGGCGACGTGACTGGGGACGAATTGACCGCCGCTTTCATCGAACAGGCGCAAGCGCTGGCCGGCGGCGGCGCCGACGGGTTGGTCGTTGAGACCATGCAGGATTTGGACGAAGCAAGGATTGCCGTCGCCGCGGCCAAAACCACGGGACTGCCGGTGGTTGCCAGCATGGTGTTCGATTCGGGTAAAGACAAGGATCGCACGATGATGGGAACGACACCCGAACAGGCGGCGGCCGGTTTGCTGGACGCCGGCGCTGATGTTATCGGGGCCAACTGTGGGCAGGGAATAGCCGGGTTCGTGAAAATTTGCTCACGGTTAAAAGCCGCGGCAGGCGGGCATCCCATCTGGATCAAAGCCAACGCCGGCCTGCCCCAAATCATTGACGGCAAGGCGGTCTATGCGACCACGCCGGCGGAGTTTGCGGGCTGCGTGCCGGCGGTGCTCGCCGCCGGCGCGGGTTTCGTGGGCGGTTGCTGCGGCACTTCCCCCGAATTTATCCGGGAATTGCGCGGGAGGCTGCGCCAGCCGGTGAATTCATGAGCCGGATGCTTGCGCTCAGGCTCTGGCCCGCCGAGCGGTGGTTGCGGGTTCCGGCCGGCACACGGTTGCAGGACGCGCTGTTTCCGCAAGGTGTGGAATTTCCCTGCGGCGGACACGGGACTTGCCGGGGCTGCCGTGTCAAAGTGCTGCAAGGCGTCCTGCCCCCCGGCGCAGAGGAGCGGTCCTTATTGACCGCGGACGAATTAGCCCAAGGCTGGCGTCTGGCGTGCCGCCATGCCATCGCGGGCGATCTGGAATTGGAGCTGGCGCAATGGGAGATGGAGGTGCTCAGCGACCAATCCACCTTCACGTTCACTCCCCGTGCCGGCCTTGGGGCCGCCATTGACCTCGGCACCACCACGCTTGCCGCACAACTGCTCGATTTGAAGACCGGCACCGTGCTGGCTTCCACCATGGCTTTGAACGGGCAGGCGCGGCACGGCAGTGACATCATGAGCCGCGTGGAATACGCGGTGCGCGGCGGACAGAAAGAGTTGGAGCGATTGATCCGCCAGCAACTCGGCAAAATGGTGGAAGAGCTTTTGTCGGAAAGCAGCGCGGCGGCCGGCCAGCGGAGAATTGACCGTCCCGCGACGGATGAATTGACCCGCGTGATGATCGTCGGCAATACCGTTATGCATCACTTGTTTTGCGGCGTCAGTGTGGCGCCGCTGGCGGGTTATCCATTTCAGCCCCGGCAACCGGGACGATTTCAGTTTTCGCCCGCAGATCTGGATTGGAACCTGCCGCGGGAAACGGTCGTGGAATTTCTTCCCTGCCTGGGCGGATTTGTGGGCGCGGACATTCTGGCCGGCATCGTGGCCACCGGCCTGCACGAAAGCCGTGAATGGGTGGCGTTGATGGATCTGGGCACCAACGGCGAGGTGGTCGTGGGCAATCGCGAGCGGCTGCTCTGCACTTCCACCGCGGCCGGCCCGGCCTTTGAAGGCGCGCGCATTGCGATGGGTATGCGGGCCGCTACGGGGGCCATCAGCGGAGTGCAGGTGCGGAATGGCGCCCTGGCCTGCCACGTGCTCGGCGGCGGCGCCCCACGCGGCCTTTGCGGGAGCGGGCTGGTGGACGCGGTCGCCGCGGGACTGGACTTGAGGCGTATTCTGCCCAATGGACGAATGATGCCCGACGCTCCCCTGCCGTTGGCGGGGACCGTGTCACTGCTGCCGGCGGACGTGCGGGAGTTGCAACTGGCCAAGGGCGCCATTGCAACCGGCTTGCGCGTGCTGGCGGCGCGGTTTGGCCTGGAACCGGGCGGCCTCCGGCGGCTGCATTTGGCGGGCGCCTTCGGCAATTACATCAACCGCACCAGCGCGCAACGCATCGGATTGTTGCGACTGCCGGCCGACCGCATTGTGCCGGCCGGCAACTCGGCGTTGCTGGGCGCCAAACGGTCGCTCTTCGAGGATACCGCCCGTTGGGATGTTATTCGCAACCGCGTGGAAGTGATCGCGCTTAACGAGGAGCCGGCGTTTGAAGAAATCTACGCCGAGGAAATGCAGTTTCCGGCGCAATGACCGGGTGGCTGCCCGGCCGGGGAAAGCCGATGGTTCATACGGCTTTACAAGATCACGAGGTCGTCCCGATGAACGAGTTCTTCTTTGGGTAATTTGCGCTCGCGCACGGCGGCCGCAGCGAAGCGCGTGATGCCGCGGGCGAATTCCAGACCGTCCAGGTCGCAAATCCGCACCACGTCGCCGGCGGCAAAGTCGCCTTCGCACCGGGCCACGCCGGGGGGCAGGAGGCTTTTGCCTTTTTCCCGCACGGCGTGTTTGGCGCCGTCGTCCACGAACAGCGCGCCTTGGGGATGATGAAAGAAGGCGATCCACCGCTTGCGGCCCTGCAAGCGTTTGGCCTGCGCCACAAAGAGCGTGCCTTCGCGTTCGCCGGCCAGGATTCTTGAAAGCGCGTTTTTCTTCCGGCCCGACGCGATGACCAGCGGGATGCCCGAGCGCACGGCAATTTTGGCGGCCTGAATCTTCGAGGCCATGCCGCCCACGGCGGTTTCGCTGTCCGTACCCTGCGCAATCTGCTCCAGGCCGCGGTCAATTTTCTCGACGAGCGGAATGGTTTTGGGGTCCGCCTTGCCGAAATTTTCGATGACGCCGTCCACGTTCGTCAGAATGATGAGCAGGTCGGCGGGCAACAGCGCGGCGACCAGCGCGGAGAGCGTGTCGTTGTCGCCGAACTTGATCTCGGTGAACGAGATGGCGTCGTTTTCGTTGATGACCGGCACGACGCCGTGGCCGAGCAGGGTGATGAGCGTGTTGCGGGCGTTCAGGTGGCGTTCGTGATGTTCGAGGTCCTCATGGGTGAGCAACACCTGCGCGACGTGGAGGTGGTGGCGCGCGAACAACTCGGCGTACATGGCCATGAGCCGCGACTGGCCGACGGCGGCGCAAGCCTGAAGGTCGGCCAGTTGGTGCGGGCGTTTTTCCCAGCCGAGCGCGCCCATGCCGGCGCCCACCGCGCCGCTGCTGACCAGCACCACTTCCTTGCCGGCCTGGCGCAAAGCGGCAACTTGCGCCACGAGCTGTTCCAGTTGCGCCGGATCAGGCTGCTTGCGGCTGTCGGTCAGCACACCCGTGCCCAGTTTCACCACGAGGCGGGCGGCGGTTTTGAGCGAGGCGCGATGCACAGATGTAAATTAGGGAAAAATCCCAACGCAAAAAAGGTGAAAGTGTATGCCCGGGTTTGGAGTTCCGCCTTCAGGCGGGGATTTGCAGAATTTGGCCAAAACCGCCTGAAGGCGGAACTCCAAACGCCCATTCGGCTCAATGTCCCGGCGGAGCCAGCAACGAGCCAAAAAAATCACCGCCCCGGAGGGCCACCAGAACCATCAAGCCGGCAAGATCGTCAATGGACTTCACGTTGCGGATGGGGAGGCCCTGGATGTCAATTCGTTGCGAGCGATTGTTGCGCTGGTCCTTCAGGTCAATGAATTTTGCCGTGCCGATGGATACGTTCAGCACGTCAATGGACTGGAAGGTCAGCCCGGTGCGCCGCTTGAATTCCGCTACGTCGGCGCCGGCCTGGTGGTTTTTCTTCGGCAAGGGCACGCCGAGGGCAAAGATATTCGTCTGGCCGGCCTCGTTCTTCACGATGTCCAACTCGGCGAGATTGAACCGCATGAGCGTGATATGAAATTGATGCCGGGCGAGAGCGTCCCGGTCGTATTCAACGTGGATTTCCGGGATGTTCAAAAACGGCGTCCCGCCAAAATTTGTCGAGTTATAAATCTTGAGGTCTTGAATTTCCACGGTGGGCGACAGCAGACCCACCGAAAATTTCCCGATCTCGGCGTCCATCCCGGTCTGCTTCCGGATATTATGTTCCGCGACCGCGCGCAGCATGGAATTGAGCGACAGCAGCAGAATGACCAGCAGCACGATCGCCGCCAGAAACAGCCGCAGCAGCCATTTGAAAAGAAACTTCAACATAATCCTGTGATTTGCGATTTACGATATACGATTTGCAAGGCACGTCCAGATTCCGAATGCATTCGCATATCGCCAAGCGAAAATCGCAAATTAGATGGCCACGTCTTCCGGCCTGACTTCGAGGCACTCATCCTGGTCTTCCCAGACGGCGGCGGCGTAGGTATCCAGCAGCCGCGGCGCCAGCTCGTGGCCGGCGCGCGCCAGCAACTGTTCCGCCTGGCGGGCGGCATTTTCGTAGGCGGCGTCGTAATTGCCCGCGCGCTTGCGCTGGCGGTCATCCCAGTGCGCCACCTCATGGACCGGGCCGTATTCGGCCGCCCACGCCCCGAGTTGGGCGCGCAACCCGTCCGGAATTTCGTCGAAAGGCACCAATGTTTCGTTGCAATGCTGGCAGATGAGGCCGGAGTCGCACACGTCGCGGGTGAGCAGCGGCAGGAAGGGCGCGCGGCAGCACGCCGATTCCGCGTAAGCCGCCGGCGGCGTCGCCAGCCGTTTGAACCAAATCTGCCGGTCGTGCGCCAGTTGCGCGCCCAGCCGGTAGGCGCCCACGAGCGGATGCGACAAGCGCCAAGCCTTGCCTTCCAGTTCGCCGAGCGTTTGCGCCAGCCAGCGCGCCAGGGTGAGGTCGTCCCATTCGTGAAATGCGCGGCCATACTCCTGCCAGAGCCGGTCCAGCGGCGAATCCGATTCAAATGCCATGCCCGCAAGATGGCGCGGAGCAAAAGTTTTGTCGAGCGTGCAGCCTCGCCGGTTGTGTCCCGATTTGTTTTCGGAGCGCGGGTCTGCGACCCGCAGCGCCTTGGATTGCATGGGGATGTACTGCGGCTCATAGAGCCGCGCTCCTGAGTTTAGGACACTGTAGCCTCGCCATTGGTAACTATCAATTTGATGGATTTTGATAGATGATTGATACTTCAAATGCCATCAGTTTCCCGGAGGCATTTGTCATCGTCGCCACCGCAACAACCGCAGCGCATTGCCAATCACAATCAAGTCCGACGCGCCCATGGCCGCCGCGCATAGAATCGGGCTGATAAATCCCAACGCAGCGAGCGGCACTCCCAGTGCATTGTAGCAGAACGCCCAAAAGAGGTTTTGTTTGATGATGCGCAGTGTCGCGCGGGCTAGGCCAAGCGCCTCCGGCACGGCTTCAATGTCCGATTTAAGCAGAATTATGTCCGCCGCTTCGCGTGCGATGTCGCTGGCCCGGCTCACGGCGATGCCGAGGTTGGCTTGCGTGAGCGCGGGGGCGTCATTAATCCCATCGCCCACGAACGCCACGCCTTCGCCCTGCGCCTGAAGTTTTTTCACAAACTCCGCTTTTTGCTCCGGGCGCATTTCGGCAAAGACGTTCTCCGGCGCGATGCCGATTTGCCGGGCGATACTGACGGCGGTCAACGAATTGTCACCGGTAACGAGAAATGTCTTCAGTCCCAGCCGCTGGAGTTGGGCGATTGCCTTGGTCGCGTTTGGCTTCACGCTGTCGCGCACGGCGAACAGTCCCAGCAGGGCGTTTCCGGATGCCAGACCCACAATCGTGGCGCCTTGTCCGGACCCACGGGAAATGAACTTTTCGCCCGCGGAAAAATCCATGCCGGACTCCTTCAGCCACCTCAACGCGCCCAGCTTCACCATCATCCATTCTCCATTCGCCGTCTTTGCCTTGCCCTCCACTCCGCAGCCGCGAATTTCCTTCCAATCCGTTAATTCGATTGATTCCGTTGAAAGCTTGGCGATTGCCTGGCTGACGGGATGTGTTGAGTCACGCGCGAGCGCGGCAGCCAGCTTTTCCACTCCCCACTCCGCATTCCCCACTCCGCACTTCTCCGCTTCCGCCACTTCCGCTTTGCCGGTGGTCACGGTCCCGGTTTTGTCAAATACCACCGTCGTGATCTTGCCGGCTTTTTCCAGGGTCACGCCATCGCGGATCAAGATGCCGTGGCGGGCGGCGGAATTGGCGCCGGCCATGATGGCAGCGGGGGTGGCCAACCCCATCGCGCAGGGGCAGGCGATGATCAGCACCGCCGCCGCAATGACGAATGCGGCAGCCGCTCCAAGCGGGACCGTGGCTGGCCACAGGAATTGGCCGAGCAGTTCGTGAACGTGCCGGGCGGATTGCGGCGCCAGTCCCCACCAGAGTGCGGCGGCCACGGCCAAGGCCACCACGACCGGCACGAAAACGCTGCTCACGCGATCGCCGAGGCGCTGGATGTCGGCGCGGCTGGTTTGGGCGCGTTGGACGGCGGCTATGACGTGCGCCAGCGCAGTGCTTTCGCCGGTGGCCGTGACGCCCATGACGAGATGGCCATTCAAATTCACCGTGCCGGCGAAAAGCGCGCTGCCGGTGGTTTTGTCCACGGGAACCGATTCGCCGGTGAGCATCGCTTCGTCCACCGCTGATTCGCCGCCGATGACCGTTCCGTCCACCGGCACACGGTCGCCCGGGCGCAAAGCCACGCGGTCCCCGATGCTCAATGCGGCAATCGGAACCTCCTGTTCGATTGCCAATTGCCGATTGCCGGTTGCCGATTTTTCATCTGCGGAACGGGAAAATGACAGCGTCTTGAGATTCAGATACGGGTATTCCGATTTCTGCGTTCTGCCTTCTGCGTTCTGAATTCTCCTCGCTGTCTGCGGCGCGAGGGTGAGCAGGGACTTTAGGGCGCTGCTGGCCTTGTCACCCACACGCGCTTCGCACCAATGGCCGGCGCTGATGAGCGTGATGATGGCGGCGGCCTCCATGAAATAAACGTGGCCGCCCGCTCCACTCAACAGCGCCCAGGCGCTGTAGCCAAAGGCCGTGGTGGAACCAAGCGCCACGAGCGTGTCCATGTTTGAACTGCCCACCTTGAGCTGGCGCCACGCGCCGCGATAAAACTGCGCGCCCGCAAAAATCTGGACCAGGCCGGCCAGCGCGAACGCGAGCCATCGGAACCACGGCGTCATGCCGAGGCCGAAAATCCATTCGCCTATCATCAGTGCGGCCGTGACTGCGATGCCGAGGATGAGGTTCCATTGCCATTGCGACTGCCGGGAAGGGCCCTGGTCCCCCGCCGCTTGGACGGCCCTTGCCTCATAACCCGCTGCCGCCACGGCGGATACGACGGCAAGCGCATTCTGCTGCGCGCCTGACTCCCAGCGAACGGCTGCGCGGCCGGTTTCGAGGGCGACCAAGGCGCTACGAACGCCCGCGACGCTTTGGATCGCTTCAGTGACATGGCGGGCGCAGTTCGGGCACGTCATGCCGCTGATCTGGAAATCCGTCGTGGCGGAATTATCCATTGCAGCCGATGAGATGGATGGCGACGCCTGCATTCAACTTTCCTCCAAGAATATCGCCCGCCCATGGACTTGTCGAATGGCCCGTGCTGGAGCGCGGATTGTGCACCCAGATACAAACAAATAATTTTGAGCTTCGCCGCCTGGCCGCTACGATGAAGGCATGACCGAAGACTGCCGCCAACTGCTCGACGCGACGATTCAGCACCTCGAAAATTTGAAATCGCGCGGCACGCGCTACGTTGCGGTTTCGCCGGAAACGCTCCGGGCGCTGGCTCGGCCGCCCCAGGAATCTCAAATCTCAAATCTGAAATCTCAAATTGAGGGGATCTCGGTGCCGCCATCAACAGTGAAGCCGCCCATCCCTTCAAAACCCCCTGCTGCGTCGAAGCGGAGCGGAGACACCCCAACTCCGCCGCCCGCTCTTGAGCAATCCTCGTTGCTCCCCTCGCCGGGCGAAGCGGCGCCCCCGTCCGTGCCGCCGTTGGATACGCAGGCAAAGGCCGCCGCGTTTGCCGCTCTGCGGGAACGGGCGTCGACATGTGTAAAGTGCGGGCACCTCGCCGCCTCGCGCAAAAACGTCGTGTTCGGCGTCGGTACCATTGACGCGCAGCTCATGTTCGTGGGCGAAGCGCCGGGGGCGGACGAAGACGCGCAAGGCGAACCATTCGTGGGCCGCGCCGGCGAACTGCTCACCAAAATCATCCAGGCCATGGGCTTGCAACGCAGCGACGTTTACATCGGCAACATTTTGAAATGCCGGCCCGACACCCCCGGCCTGTCCGCCGGCAACCGCAAGCCCACCAGCGACGAAATGGCCACGTGCATTCCGTATCTGCACGAGCAGATTGATTTGATCCGGCCCCGGGTCATCGTGGCGCTGGGCGCGACGGCGGTGGAAGGGCTGCTCGGCAAAACCATCGGCATCACCAAGCTGCGTGGGAACTGGAAAACGTATCGCGGCACGCCGCTCATGCCCACGTATCATCCAGCGTATCTGCTGCGCAACCAGGCCATGAGTGAGAAGCGCAAGGTCTGGGAAGACATGCTGGCCGTGATGGAAAAACTCGGCATGCCCATCAGCGCGAAGCAACGGGATTACTTCTTAAGGAGGTAGGCTGTCCGCGAATTGCGCGAATTATAAACAAGTGGTGACTTTGTAGTTAATCATGGCTGGCGCAATGGGTAGAATAGATTGCGACCCATATGAAACGCCGCTGGAAAATTTTAATCGCTATTGGCACCGCCATTGGCTTGGCGGTTCTGCTTTCCGTTATCCATCATTACCAATTGCGGGCTGCGACGGAGGCTTACATCGCTGAACTCAAAGCCAAGGGCGAGCCGATGGAATTGGCGCAAGTGCTTCCGCCGCCGGTACCGCCGGAGAAAAATAGCGCCGGGGTTTTCCGCAGCGCCGCTTCGCTCATTGATGCTGATCAAAGCCTGGGTTACTCAAATTATGTTTTTGGCATGAAAATGGTCGCCGCCGGCAAGGCGATGATCCGTTGGCAGCAATCAGACATTCGGGACAGCTATGGCACAAATTCCTGGGACGAAGTGGAGTCAGCCGTCAGGCAAAACATGAATTCTCTAACTTTGCTTCGGCAGATCATTGACAAGCCGGATTTCGATTTTGGAATCAATTATGAGCAAGGCACGGCCGATCTTGTTTTCAGCAATCTCTACCTCATTGAGTCGAAAGGAGCAGCCCAGCGGCTGGAAACGGCTGCGTTTTTTGATTTGCACAGCGGTGATACCGAATCCGCCGTGACAAACCTGCGCGCCATACTTGCGGTGGCGAAGGCAATGGGGGACGAACGCCTTGAAATTTCCGAGCTTGTGCGCATGGCGATCGTCCGTATCGCGGTGTCCGTCAATTGGGAACTTCTCCAATCACCGAACGCAACCGACGGGCAGCTTTCGGAGCTGGAACATGACTGGGCAGCGTTGGATTTCATTCGGAGCGATGAGAAGGCCCTGGAAATGGAGCGTGTGGCTGGAGAAATAACCCTTGCGAAATGGCGAGGTTCCGATTCGGAACTGCAGCGCTATTTTGATCTGGGCAATGGAATGCGCGAAGCCATGGGTTTGACGGACGATGAAACCCTCTGGGATAAGGCAAGAACGACTGCCAAAGTCTTTATGTGGCGCTCCTGGTGGTCGTATCCGGACGAACTCCGTTCCCTCAGAGGTTGCGATGCTCTGATAACAGCCGTTCGGCTCGTTGAGACCAATGGTTCCTTTCATGCCGCGTTAGAATATCAAAACAATAAACTGGATGGCCTGGGAATATCCAAAATGGACGATGAGATCTCAGCACTGTTCTCAGCAATCCCATCGAGCGACATGAATTTTCATACAATGGATTCGCAATCAATTGTTGTTTTGAGTCCAATCATCAAGATGGTAATGAGGCTGGAAGCAGCAAAACAGAGTGTCATAGCTGCCATCGCCCTGAAGCGCTATCAACTCAAACACGGAAATGTTCCGCCGGATTTGAATTCGCTCGTGCCAGGATTCCTCGCCTCGGTTCCACTCGACCCGGTGGACGGCCAGCCGCTCCGCTATCGCCGCAATGCCGACGGCACTTTCCTGCTTTACTCCGTCGGCGAAAACGGCAAGGACGACGGCGGTGATCCTTCGCTGGCTAAGGGCGCCGAATCTTCCAGTTACTATTGGCTGAATCCCCATGCGCTGGACTGGGTCTGGCCACAGCCCGCGACACCGGAAGAGATCCAAAATTTCTACGCGCATCCGCCGAAATAGGGCCTTGGCGCCTTTCTGCCAAAAGTCGCCACGCATTTCGCCTTTTCAATTTGCGCCAATTCGCGTAATTAGCGGACTCATTTTTTACACCAATGCTCAAATCCGTGTTCCAACCGCTTATCGCCTGGTATCTCGGCGCGCTCAAGACTGGCGGCTTGCCGCTCGTGGTGCTGTTGATGACCATGGAGAGTTCCTTCCTGCCCTTGCCGAGCGAGGTCATCATCCCGCCGGCGGCCCATCTGGCGTGGTCGGGCGGCGGCCTGAATTTGTTCAGCCTCCACTTTTCCGGCTGGCCGGGACAAATCGGCATCGTCATCACCGGCGCCTTCGGTTCGTGGCTGGGCGCCACGGCGATGTATTGGCTGGCCCGGCTCGCGGGCCGTCCGCTCATTTTGCGTTACGGACGGCTGATTCTGTTTCCGCCGGACAAGCTGGAAAAGGCGGAGCGCTGGATGTCGCACTACGGCCCCATGGGCGTGTTCGTGGCCCGTTTGCTGCCCGGTGCGCGGCAACTGGTTGGCATTCCCGCCGGCATCACGCGCATGGATTACCGGCTGTTTACCGTCTTTACCCTGCTGGGCGCCACCATCTGGTGCTCGGTGCTCTGCTGGCTGGGCGTCAATATCGGCGCTGACATCAGCAAGGGCGAGATGCACCGGGTCGTCCTTTGGGTCGGCGGCACGGCGCTCGTGCTGGGCGGACTGTATTACTTCTTCGTCCACCGCCACATGGTGAAGAAGGGTGAAGACTGAATAAAAAATCTTTGCGCCGGCAGCGGGATTGCGTGAGATTTTATCCGTGGCCGTTTCTGAAACCATCCGCAAAAAGCTGGGCGCACTGCCGCACAAGCCGGGCGTGTATCTCATGCGCGACCGCTTCGGCACGGTCATTTACGTGGGCAAGGCCCGCGACTTGCGCAAGCGCATCAGCCAGTATTTCCATCCCTCGCGGCGGATGGGCTGGGACCTCAAATTCAACGCCCTCATCGAGGCCATCCACGATTTCGACGTGCACGTGGTCCGCAGCGAGCCGGAATCGTTCCTGCTCGAAGGCAAACTCATCAAGGAATTCAAACCGCGCTACAACGTCAGCTTCCGCGATGACAAACGGTTCCTGATGCTCAAGGTGAATTTGAACGATCCCATTCCCAACTTCAATTTCGCGCGCTTCAAAAAGGACGACGGCGCGCGCTATTTTGGACCGTTCTCGAATTCCGGCGCGCTGCGCAACACGCTCTCGCTGGTGCGGCGTCAGTTCAACCTGCGCGGCTGCCGCGCCTTCACGCCCGGCGAGACCGACTACAAACATTGCCTGTACGCGCACTTGAAATACTGCACCGCGCCGTGCGTCGGCAACGTCACCCGCGAACAATACCTGGAGCAAGTGCGGGCCGCCTGCGATTTCCTGGAAGGCCAATGCCACGAAATGAAAGAGCAGATCGAAGTGGAGATGAAGAAGGCTGCGCTGGCGCAGGATTACGAAAAGGCCGCCAGCCTGCGCGACCTGCTGCGCGACCTGGCGGAAACGACGAAAAAGACGGAGCGCTTCGAGCGCGTGCCCTACACGCTGCCGCTCGCGGTTGACCCCGAGCGCGACCTGGCGGAACTGGCGGACGTGCTCGGCTTGCCGGGCCCGCCACGGCGCATCGAGGGCTTCGACATTTCCAACATCAGCGGCACGTTCGCGGTGGCGTCGCTCGTGAGTTTCAAGCAGGGCCGCCCGGACCGTGCGAATTATCGCCGGTTCAAGATCAAAACCGTCGCCGGGCAGGACGATTTCGCCAGCGTGGCTGAAGTGGTAAAGCGCCGCTACACGCGGTTGCTGGACGAATCCAAAGCCCAATCGGCTACTCCCAAAGACGAAGGCGGCGACGCCATTCCGCAGGAGCTTCAAAAATTGGTGGACGAAACGAGCCGCAAAGTGCGGCGGGGCATCCCGGTGAAGGACGTAGAACAGGCGTCCCGCCTGTCCCCGACTTCGGAAATTAAGCACGTAGGACAGGCTTCCAGCCTGTCCCAAACTCCAAAAACTGGAAATAGAGACAGGCGCGACGCCTGTCCTACGCTGCCTGACTTGATCCTGATAGACGGCGGCAAGGGACAGTTGAACGCGGCTTGTGAGGAATTGAAAAAACTGGGACTCGAAAAAATCCCGGTCATCGGGCTGGCCAAGGAATTCGAGGAAATTTACCGGCCCGGCGAGAGCGAGCCGTTGCGGCTGGGCGTTGAGCATCCGGCGGTGAAACTGTTGCAGCGCATCCGCGACGAATGCCATCGGGTGGCCAATTCTTACAACGCACAACTTCGCATCAAGCGCATTTCCGAAAGCGTGCTGGACGACTTTCCCGGCATCGGCGAGCAGCGCAAGGCGGCGTTGCTGAAAAAATTCGGTTCCGTGCGCCGGATGCAACTGGCGACCGTCGAACAAATCGCGGAGGTGCCCGGTTTCGGCGGCAAAGCGGCGGAGGAGTTGAAAAAGTTTCTGGCGGCGCGGGCGTAGCGGCAGGCATCCTTGCCTGCCGTAGAGCCGGGCTTCCCAGCCCGGCGGAATAAACGCGCGTCGCAACAAGTGGGTTGAATTTTCCCCAAGTCACTTGAGAAACGCGTCCACCTGGGCTGCGAACGCATCCGGCTGATCGAGCATGATAAAGTGATAGGAGCCGTCAATGCGGACAAGTTTCTTATTCGGTAACGCCGCATAGTTATCCCCATACAGCTTGTCACACGCGGCTTGGGAGATGTGCTTCGAAGCGTCCCAAGGATAGAGGATCGTCACGGGCGCCTTTATTTTGTGCAATTCGGGGCGCATGTCAGTCGTCATCACTTCGTAGGTTATACGGGCCAGGATTGATTTGTCGGTCGCCACGGTCCATGCGGTGGCCTCCTGGCAACCCTCCGGCGATTTGGACAGGGTGCGAATCACATTGGTCTCATTTCGCGCGTAGGTATCTTGCGTTTCGGCAAGTATGTTGTCGCGCCAGGCCACCGCGCGCGACT
Source organism: Verrucomicrobiota bacterium (assembly GCA_049523455.1). Taxonomy (GTDB): domain Bacteria; phylum Verrucomicrobiota; class Verrucomicrobiia; order Limisphaerales; family UBA11358; genus UBA11358. The sequence continues at coordinate 25,814 of JBEKMW010000062.1, forward strand.
TGGCCTCCGCCATATTCGTGACGCCCGTCAACACGGCAAAAAACGGAAGCTCATCCACAATCATCAGTCTGCCGACGTCGTGGGGATGCTGCACGGCCAGCATCAGCCCCATCAAACCACCCAGTGAATGGCCGATCACCCCCGGCGCCTTCAACTTGTTCGCTTTGATATACGCATGAATGGCATTGACGGTTGGCTGGGTTATCGGTCCCTGTGCATTCGCCCCGGGAGGCGAGCCGGCGAATCCCGCCACCTGAATGATATGCAGGCGGTAACTCCCCTCCAAGTGCTTGGCCGTCCCGTCCCAAACCGCGCTGGAGCAGGCGGCTCCGGGAATCAGCACCACGTCCGGCCCTTTCCCCATGACGGTTACCGAGATCCGATCGGCCACCAGCTCTGCGGCGGCAGCGGAAACAGACGACGCCAGAGCGCCGCCTAAAAAAATCGTGAATAGCGTGCTGCGCATACGAGGCATCCTTGCAAATTTGATATTTAGCAACACTTGCTCCAAATTTGACCTACCCGCGCGGGAGGCTGGCTCTAAAATGCGCCTCGTCAGCAAAATCTGTGGGTAGATTCTTCCGGCTCCGGGAGCCGTCCTAACGTGTGATACAGGGCAATTTCCATCGCGTCATAGGTGCGGAAGCCGTAGGATCGTCTGGTCACCACT
>JBEKMW010000063.1:0-26037 GCA_049523455.1 Verrucomicrobiota bacterium
TAATAGCCCACATAAGGGGTATTGATGAGGCCATTGGCGGTCTCCGAGGTGACGTTGATCTGCGGAATGGTGACGACCGTCGGGCTCAAATAAGAATTGCCGGATGATTCCTTGGTAATCGAAAGCGCCTGAGCCGAGCTATTCTCAACCTCCGGAATCCCGTCAAACGGGCTCCACGTGCCGGTAACCGACAGGCCATCACCCAGCGTTGGCGCGTAAGAGGATACGGACGAGTTATAAAAGATGTCGAGTGAACCGGTTGAGTCCGGGGCCAAAAAGACCCAATTGTTATAGGTATATCCTCCATCCCCCGATCCGGGCGAGCTCAGGATGGCGTTCACGACCGGAAACGCGCCGGAAGCGTTATCATACGTCGCCGCAGTGCCACTGGTTTGTCCCTCGATCGTGGCGGCACTCGAAGCTTTGGCGTTGGTTGCCGTGGCGGCGATGAGCACAGCCAAGGTTGCCATCAACCATAGTTTCTTTTCTGCTTTTAGTTTCATAGTTTTTATCTGGTTATGTTGTTCCTAGTTCACAAATTTTTCCTTGCCGATCCCTCTAACGAATTGGCAAAGCCGGAACCGGCGTGAATTATTGTCCGGTCCGCAAAGACCTTATGCTCATTCTTACACTGACCTCTTGCTTTTGGATGATAACCCGGGCAGTTCACCCAAAAACCTCAACTGCACTGATCTACCCGCTCCCGCATCCTTTTACCGTGCCATATTTACCGGCAAATTGCGGCATTTGTCAACATCAAAACGCATCCGTTTTGTCCCCTGGGAGGGGTGCGGCCATTTTCGCCAATGTTTGCAAGGGGTTTTGCGCGGCGGCAACGCCATTGTTAACAAATTGTAACTTATCCTTAACAAATCGTCTCAATTCTCCTGGAGGATGAAAAAGGTTTGCGGCGCGAGTGGGGCCGCTGCATTGGTCAGGACGAAGGAAAAACTGCCGCTGCTGGCCGTGTTGGTGGCTACGGCGGTCCAAGCGGACAAAGGGGAGGGAAGATTGGTGCACATCAGCAAAGTGCAGGTCGCGTTGGTCGTGGCGTTGTTCACGGTCAACACCAGGTTGTTGCCGGCCAAGGTGATGCTGCTGAAGATCGGGGCGAGAACCGCCGGCGTTGGCACCGGGATGGTGTAGTCGGCCACCAGAGGCAGATGGTCGCTGGCGTCGGTCAAATCCAGATAGAGTTGCGCGGCACTGATGAACACCGGCGCGTCGGTCACGAGCGAGTAGTTCAGCGCGGTATCGGACCCGGAATTCACGCTGCCCTGGTACGTCGTGGTGCCGTTGTTGCCAAAGGTGTGGTAGGTTCCCGGCACATATTGCAGGCCGCCCGGCGCTCCGTAATAAATGTTCGTCGTCATGATCTCGAAGTCGTCGCGGTAACGGAGGTCCGTGGCCGATTCGGTTTCCATGGCGAGGATGTTGGCGGCGGTCGTGGACGTGCCCCAATCTATGTTCCGATTGTTGTTGGGATTAAACGGGTCAATGCCGCCGCCCTGCGCCACGCCGGTGGGCGCGGTGTTGGAGAGGATGGTCTGGTACGATGCTTCGCCGCTGGTCGTCACGTTGTAATCGCCGGTGTAGAGCACGCGCGCGTTGGCCGGCAAATCCCGAGCCTCGTTGGTACGGATGATCAGCGCTTCGCCGTAACGGTCGGTCAAATCGGTGCCGCTGGTGCCGGATTTGTAATGGCTGACATAGACGTAAAACACGTTGGACGCAGTGACGGCCACGCCTGCCGGCGCGAATTCATAGCGCATCACTTCGCGATACTCGCCGCTGCTGGCCCCCAAAGCGTTGGTGCCGCCGACCGGGTTCACCGGCACGGACGCCAGCAATTGCAGCGTTTGGGTGTTGAAAACGATGGCGTTCGGACCGTTGCCGTCGGCGACGTAGTCTTCCTCTTCAACCGCCTGGTAGCTGCTGTTGGAATACATCCCGGCAATCCCATAAAAGGCGTTCAGCCCGCTCACAATTGGTGCGATCGTCTGCGGGTTGCTCGTCGTCTCCTCCAACGTCAGGATGTCAATCGGCTGCGCCGGGTCGCCGCCGACGGTTTCCTCGCCGATGCCTTCGAGCACGCCGCCGGCTTGCACATTGGTGGGGTTGGCCGGCGGCGCGATCAAGCCAGGGAGCGGCGACGTCGCGCCGTTGATGTCGTCCTCAATGTTGTAAGTGACCACCCGCAACGTCCGGGTTTGCGCGGACAAAAAATTTGTCGCCGCCATGAGCAGGACCATTCCGGGCACACATCCCCTCCGCAGAAACAAGGCAAACGATAAATGCTTTTTCATGCCGTGATCAGACCAATGTTCAGAGCCATGTTTGATGGCAACGTTTTTAAGAATAATTTTTGCCGCCGACCCTTTTCCCCGCCGGTTGCCACCGCTTTGCCGGCTGCGGCGGCAGAGCTTGTCGCATCGCCTCCCGGCCCAAGCAAGCCATTTCGATAAAAATTCTTTACTCAGTTCATAATCTTTACCCGTCCGTTACCCCGTCGTCACCTAAACGTCACCTGCGACCCTTGCAAGCAGGAAGGAAGAATGAAGTACGCAGAATTTTGGACACTTTGCAAATCGTTGGGATGGAGTAGAATGTGAAGTGGCGTAAAACGCGGCTTGGCTGGCGCACGGGACACGGGCGGCGCGGCAGCGCCGCCCTACCAGGAATGGCGAAAACATTTATTGCGAAAGCGCGCGATTTGAGTCAAAAATACAAGACTCACGGCGAGAAGGCCGTGGCCATGACCAGTAGAAAAGTGCAACAACCGAATCCCGTTCGGGCGCGGACGACGCCGCCGCCCAAACAGGGTCTTTACGACCCGCAATTCGAACATGAAGCCTGCGGCGTGGCGTTCGTCGTCCAATTGCAGGGCAAGGCGTCGCACACCATTGTCGCGCAGGCGCTTCAGGTGCTGCTGAACCTGAACCACCGCGGCGCGTGCGGTTGCGAGGCCAACACGGGTGACGGCGCGGGCATGCTGCTGCAGACGCCGCACGCGTTTTTGAAGGAAGCGACGAAATCGTGTGGTTTCACGCTGCCGGCCCGGGGTGAATACGGGGTGGGCATGGTGTATTTGCCGCACGCTCCGGCCGAACGCGCCGAGTGCGAAAAGATTTTTACCGCCATCGTGGCGGAGGAAGGCCAGCGGGTGCTGGGCTGGCGCGATATTCCCACCCACCACGCCTCGCTGGGCGCCACGGCCCTGGCGTCCGAACCGTTCATGCGCCAGGTGTTCATTGCGCGCAACGCCAAACTGTCCGATCACATGGCGTTTGAGCGGAAGCTTTACGTAATTCGCAAACGCGCCGAAAACGCCATCCGCTATTCGGGCAAAGTCAAAGGCGGCGAATATTTTTATCTGGCGAGCCTGTCGTACAAGACGGTGGTTTACAAGGGCATGTTGCTGACGACGCAACTGGCGGAGTACTACCCGGACCTGACGCACCCGGCGATGGAGTCGGCGCTGGCGCTGGTGCATTCGCGTTTCAGCACGAACACGTTTCCGAGCTGGAACCGGGCGCACCCCTACCGCTACCTGGCGCACAACGGCGAGATCAACACCCTGCGCGGCAACATCAATTGGATGCACGCGGCCCAGTCCAACTTTGTGTCCGATTTGTTCGGCGACGACATCAAGAAGGTCCTGCCGGTGATCAACACCGACGGGAGCGACTCGGCGATGTTTGACAACTGCCTGGAACTGCTGGTGATGGCCGGCCGGCCGCTGCCGCATGCGGTGATGATGATGATACCCGAGCCGTGGGAGAACCACGAGAGCATGTCGCCGGAGAAACGCGCGTTTTACGAATTTCATTCCTGCCTGATGGAGCCGTGGGACGGCCCGGCGTCCATCGCGTTTTCGGACGGCGTGCGGATCGGGGCGTGTCTGGACCGCAACGGGCTGCGGCCCTCGCGTTATTACGTGACCAAGGACGACCTGGTAATCATGGCCTCCGAGGCGGGCGTGCTGGACGTGCCGCCGGAGCGCGTGGCGGTGAAGGGCCGTTTGCAACCGGGGCGCATGTTCCTGGTGGACACCGAATTGGGCCGGATTGTGGCGGACGACGAATTGAAGAACAAATTTGCCACGGCGCATCCGTATGGCCAATGGCTGGCCGAGCATCATGTGCTGCTCAAAAACCTGCCGGGGCCACAACACGAACCGCAGCCGGACCATCATACGGTGCTCGAACGCCAACAGGCCTTTGGCTACACGTTCGAGGACCTGCGGTTCATCATCGCGCCGATGGCCAACGACGGCGTGCAGCCGCTGGGGTCCATGGGCACCGACACCCCCCTGGCCGTGCTCTCGAACAAGCCGCAGTTGCTCTACAACTATTTCAAGCAGCTTTTCGCGCAGGTCACCAATCCGCCGATTGACCCCATCCGCGAGGAGATCATCACATCCACCGAGACCATGGTCGGCGCGCGGGGCAACCTGCTCCAACCAACTCCCGCATGCTGCACCATGATCAAGCTGGAGCATCCCATCCTCACCGACGAGGAATTGGAAAAGCTCCGGCACGTCAGCCGGCCCGGATTCAAAGCGGTGACGCTGCCGATAGTGTTCGAAGCGGGGAGCGCGCCCGCCGCGGGCGCTGCTGGATGCGCCTCGCGTCCAGCCACGGCGACGTCCGAACCCCTGAATCTCTCTGAACCTCTGCGCGGGGCCGATGTTTCCCGCGAGGACGCGGGAAACGACGCCCGGGGCGGGCGTGCTCCCTTGGAAGCGGCGCTGGAAAAGCTGTTTGCCGCCGCGGATCGGGCGATTGAGCAAGGTGCGAACATTTTGATATTGTCGGATCGCGGGATCAGCCGGGAGCTGGCGCCGATTCCCGCGCTGCTGGCGGTATCGGGCCTGCACCATCATTTGATCCGGGCCGGTACCCGCGGCAAGGCCGGGCTGGTGCTGGAATCCGGCGAACCGCGCGAGGTGCATCACTTCGCGCTGCTCATCGGTTACGGCTGCAGTGCCATCAATCCGTACCTGGCGCTGGCCACGCTCGACGACCTGATCCAGCAGGGTTTGCTGGCAAACCTCGACCATCACTCCGCTGTCAAAAAATACATCAAGGCGGCGGTAAAAGGGGTCGTGAAAACCATGGCCAAGATGGGCATTTCGACCATCCAAAGCTATCGTGGGGCGCAAATTTTCGAGGCCGTGGGCCTGAACCGCGAGGTGGTGGACAAGTATTTCACTTGGACGGCATCGCGCATCCAAGGCGTGGGGCTGGATGTGCTGGCCGAGGAAGTTTTGCGGCGGCACCGGCACGCGTTTCCCGACCGGCCGGCCAACGGCGCGGCGCTCGACCCCGGCGGCCAGTACCAATGGCGCGACGGCGGCGAGTTTCACTTGTTCAATCCCCAGACGATTCACAAGCTGCAAATCGCCTGCCGCCTGGGGAGCGCGAAGATTTACCGGGAATACGCCGAGCTCATCAACAATCAGGCGGCGAACCTTTGCACGTTGCGCGGGCTGCTGGATTTCAAGTGGGCGGAAAGCCCGATTCCGATCGAGCAAGTCGAGCCGGTATCCGAAATCGTGAAGCGGTTCAAGACCGGGGCGATGAGCTACGGGTCCATCAGCCAGGAAGCGCACGAAGCGCTGGCGGTGGCCATGAACCGGCTGGGCGGCAAGAGCAACACCGGCGAAGGCGGCGAAGACCCCGACCGCTACCTCCCGTTGCCCAACGGCGATTCGAGGAACAGCGCCATCAAGCAGGTGGCCTCCGGCCGCTTTGGCGTGACCAGCCATTACCTGGTGAACGCCCAGGAATTGCAAATTAAAATGGCGCAGGGCGCCAAGCCGGGGGAGGGCGGCGAGTTGCCGGGCAAAAAGGTTTTTCCGTGGATTGCCAAGACGCGGTTCACCACGCCGGGCGTGGGCCTGATTTCGCCCCCGCCGCATCACGACATTTATTCCATCGAAGACCTGGCGGAGCTGATTCATGACCTGAAGAATTCGAACCGCAACGCGCGGGTGAGCGTCAAGCTGGTTGCCGAAGTGGGCGTGGGCACGATCGCGGCGGGAGTGGCCAAGGCGCATGCCGACGTGGTGCTGATTTCAGGCCATGATGGCGGCACCGGCGCGTCGCCGTTGTCGTCCATCAAGCACGCGGGCGCGCCGTGGGAATTGGGCGTGGCGGAAACCCATCAGACGCTCGTGCTGAACAATCTGCGGAGCCGCATCTACGTGGAGACCGACGGCCAGATGAAGACGGGCCGGGACGTGGCGGTGGCGGCGTTGCTGGGGGCCGAGGAATTTGGATTTGCCACGGCGCCGCTGGTGGTGCTGGGTTGCATCATGATGCGCGTGTGCCACCTCAACACCTGCCCGGTGGGCGTGGCCACGCAGGACCCGCGCTTGCGCGCGCGGTTCACCGGCGACCCCGCGCATGTGGAGAATTACATGCGCTTCGTGGCGCAGGAACTCCGCGAGCTCATGGCCCGGCTCGGTTTTCGCACGCTCAACGAAATGATTGGCCACACCGACAAACTGGTTCCCTGGAAGGCGATTGAGCATTGGAAGGCCAAGGGCCTGGACCTGACGCCCATTCTGCATCAGCCGGAGGCGGGGCCGGAAGTGGGCCGTTACCGGCAGATTGACCAGGACCACGGGCTGGCGCAGTCGCTGGACGTGACCCGGCTGCTGGCGATTTGCGAGCCGGCCATCGAGCGCGGTGAACGCGTCCGCGCCGACCTGCCCATTCGCAACATCCACCGGGTGGTGGGCACCATCACGGGGAGCGAGTTGACGAAGAAACACGGGCCGAATGGTTTGCCCGAAGACACGATTCATCTCAAGTTCACCGGCAGCGCGGGCCAGAGCTTTGGCGCGTTTGTGCCCAAAGGCATGACGCTGGAGCTGGAAGGCGACGCCAACGATTACTTTGGCAAAGGGTTGAGCGGCGGCAAAATCATCGTCTATCCGCCCAAGGGTTCAACCTTTGTGGCCGAGGACAACATCATCATTGGCAACGTGGCGCTGTACGGCGCGACGAGCGGCGAACTGTTCGTGCGCGGCATGGCCGGCGAACGGTTCGCGGTGCGCAACAGCGGCGTCAACGCCGTGGTGGAAGCCGTGGGCGATCACGGGTGCGAATACATGACCGGTGGCCGGGTGGTGGTGATGGGGAAGACCGGGCGGAATTTCGCGGCGGGCATGTCCGGCGGCGTCGCCTATGTGCTCGACGAAGCCGGCGATTTCCACACGCGCCTCAACCGGCAAATGGTGGAACTGGAAAGGCTCACGAACACCGACGAGATTGAGATCGTCTGGAAGCTGGTCCAACGCCACCAGGCCTATACCCACAGCGAGCGGGCGGCCAGGGTCCTGGCGGACTGGAAGAACCTCGTGCCGAAGTTTGTGAAGGTGATGCCGAAAGACTACAAGCGCGTCCTGGAAAAAATCAAAGAAGCCGAGCAGAAGGGCCTGAGCGGCGACGAAGCCATCATGGCGGCCTTTGAGGCGAACGTCCGCGACGTGGCGCGCGTGGGCGGCGGATAAACGATTATGCAAAAGCGAATTTTTGCTCCCGCTGCCGTGCCCCCTCGATGGGCGAGGTTGGTCCGCGTTTCCAAATCGTCTCGCAAATTGCCGGAGGGAAAGAATGAATTCAATTTGCGCCGATGGCGCTTCGCGCGGCCGAGCCCTGGTCCCAGCCCGCGCGGAGAACTCTGGACGGACGACGAACTGCTCGCACTGGGAGCGGACACCGACTTTCGATACGAACTCTGGAAAGGAAAGGTAATTCCCATGCCTCCTGCGGGCATCAAACATGGCATCGTTATCGCGCGGCTGATGGCCTATCTCGGCATCCATATTCAGCAATACAAGCTCGGGGAATTGATGGACGGCCAGACGGGCTTTCGATTGAGTGTGGAAGATTGCCTGTCTCCTGATGTTTCGTTTGTCAGCCGCGAACGTCTCAAGCTCCTTCAGCCCGTCAGCGAAAAATTATTCCATGGCGCGCCCGATCTCGCGGTTGAAGTGCTCTCCCCCAGCGATTCCATCACCAAGACCGAACGCAAAATCGCCCTCTACTTGAATTACGGCGCGCGGCTGGCATGGATGATTGACGCCAAAAACAAGACGGTCCGGGTTTATCGTCCCGGCAAAAATTTCGAGTTGCTCCGTGGCGAGCGCTGGTTGACGGGAAATTCAGTGGCGCCCGGTTTCCGGCTGTCACTGGCCAGATTATTTGAAGGTATTTAATCCGAAAAACACACATGGGCAAACCGACCGGATTTCTGGATTTTAACCGCGAACTGCCGAAGGACCGTTCAGCGCTCGAACGAGCGCGCGATTGGAAGGAATTCCATTTACACCTGCCGGAGAGCGACCTGAAAAAACAGGGCGCGCGCTGCATGGATTGCGGCATTCCATTCTGCCACACCGGCCAGCTCGTCAGCGGCATGGCCAGCGGCTGCCCCATCCACAATTTGATTCCCGAGTGGAACGACCTGGTCTATCGCGGCCTGTGGAAGGAAGCGCTGGAACGGCTCCACAAGACGAACAACTTCCCCGATTTCACGGGCCGGGTCTGCCCCGCTCCGTGCGAAGGTTCGTGCGTATTGGGCATCAACGCGCCGCCGGTCACCATCAAGAACATCGAATGTTCCATCGCCGACAAGGGCTGGGCGGAAGGCTGGATAGTGCCGGAACCGCCGGCCAAACGCACCGGCAAGGAAGTGGCCGTGGTGGGCTCCGGCCCGGCGGGCCTTTGCGCCGCCGCGCAATTGAACAAGGTCGGCCACCTAGTCACCGTCTTCGAGCGCGATGACCGCCCGGGCGGCTTGCTCATGTATGGCATTCCCAACATGAAGCTCGACAAGGAGCAAGTCGTCCTGCGCCGCATCAAACAGATGGAAGCCGAAGGCATCCAGTTTGTGTGCAAAACCGAAGTGGGGAAGAATTATCCGGCTGAAAAACTGCTGAAGGAGTTTGACGCGACGATTCTGGCCACCGGCGCCACCCAGCCGCGTGATCTGCCGGTGGCGGGGCGGGAATTGAAGGGCATCCATTTTGCGATGGATTTTCTGACCGCCAACACGCGGTCGTTGCTGGACCGGCACAAGAACGGCGATTTCATTTCCGCCGAAGGCAAGGACGTGATCGTGATTGGCGGCGGTGACACGGGCACCGACTGTGTGGGCACGGCGCTCCGCCAGGGCTGCAAGAGTCTGATGCAAATCGAGATTATGCCCCAACCGCCGCTGGAGCGCGCGCCGGACAATCCCTGGCCCGAATGGCCGAAGATTTACCGGCTGGATTACGGCCAGGAGGAGGCCGCCGCAACCTTCGGCGCCGACCCGCGTATTTATCTCACGACGGTCAAAAAATTCATTGGCGACAGCCACGGCCAGGTCAAGGAAGCGGTCACGGTGCAAATCAACTGGGAGCGGAACGAGAAAGGTCAGTTCGTGCCCAAGGAAGTTCCCGGCACGGAGAAGGCCCTGCCCGCGCAACTGGTGTTGCTGGCGATGGGATTTCTCGGCCCCGAGAAACCGTTGCTCGACGCGCTCAAGGTGGAGCGCGACAGCCGGTCCAACGTGAAGGCCGAGTTCGAGCGATACGCAACGAACATCAAAGGTGTGTTTGCGTGTGGCGACTGCCGTCGCGGCCAGAGCCTGGTCGTGTGGGCTTTCAACGAGGGCCGCGGCGCGGCTCGCGAGTGCGACCAGTATTTGATGGGGGCGACGGATTTGCCGTAGCTCCTATCGTCCTCGTCCTCGCTGGAGTAATGCATCGCAAACCATCATTGCTGGTCGTTTTCCTGACGGTCTTTATTGACCTGGTGGGCTTCGGCATCGTCGTGCCGCTGGTGCCGGTGTATAGCCGGCATTACGGCGCGGGCGGCTTTGTCATTGGCGCAATCGTCGCGTCCTTTTCGGCCATGCAATTCATTTTCTCGCCGATTTGGGGGCGATTGTCCGACCGCTATGGCCGCCGCCCGATTCTGCTCATCAGCACCGCCGGAGCGGCGATGTCGTATGTGCTGTTTGCCATTGGCTCAGGTTTTGACAATCACCAGGCCGCCCTTTGGGCGCTGCTGCTCGCGCGCGTGTTCGCCGGTGCGTGCGGCGGCAACATCACGGTGGCCCAGGCTTATATCGCCGACATCACGCCGCCGGAGAACCGCTCCAAGCGCATGGCGTTAATCGGGATCGCCTTTGGCTTGGGATTCATTTTGGGGCCCGCCATCAGCGGTATCGGGTTGAAATTCATCGGCGCCACCGGCCCGGGTTGGCTGGCGGCGGGGCTATGCGCCGCCAATTTCATCCTGGCGTTCGCCATTCTGGCCGAGAGTCTGCAACCGTCCTCCGGCCAGGCCAGCAACCGCCCGCGCCTGAATCAATGGGGCCACACGCTCGCGCAGCCGAAAATCGGCGCGCTCATCGTCATTTTCTTTCTCGCCACCTTCGCCTTCAGTTGTTTTGAGACCACGCTGCCGTTGCTGGTAAATGACAATTTTCATCTGGGCCTTACCGTGGATGCGACCAAGCCGGCCATGACGGTGGTGCTGCTCTTTGTCTATTGCGGCCTCATTTCGGTTTTGGTCCAAGGCGGCGCCATTGGCCGGCTCGTCAAAGCGCTCGGTGAACCCAGGTTGATTGCCCTCAGCCTGGTGCTCACCGGCATCAGCCTGGCACTGCTGCCGTTGATCAAAGGTGAAGGCCAGTTGAAATGGCTGCCGGTTTTGCGCCTGGCCGACTGGCCGTGGCTCAAAATGCTCCTGGTCCTGGCGGTGCTGGCTATTGGTTCCAGCCTCACGCGAGCGCCGGTGTTTGGCCTGTTGTCGAATCTCGCGCCAGCCAACGAACAAGGCGCGACCATCGGTGTGGCGCAAAGTGCGGGAGCCCTGGCCCGCATTGTCGGACCGCTTTATGCCGCCACGCTGTACACGCACACAAGCCCAGTGCTGCCTTACGTGAGCTGCGGTGCGATCTCCTTGCTGGCCGGTGTCCTGGCAATTCAGCAACTCGGTGGCGGGGCCGCTGGCGCCAAAATGACCGAGGCGGCGGATTAATCGCATTACACCGGCAAGGTTGACGATCATCCGCCGCCCATCCGTTCACTCAAACGGAAGTCATTACTGGTTCGGCGGCGGTCCCGGCGGAGGTCCGCCATTATCGTTGCCTTCAGGGCGCGGCGGAGGTGGTCCGAACTGTCCGTCGGGCGCCGACTGGCTGTCGCCATTATTGTTCATCTGCCGGCGCGGCGGCGGTCCAAACGGCGGTCCGCCCATATCAGCTCCGTCGGGCCGCGGCGGACGTGGGCCGATATATTCATCGGGCGTCAACCGGCCATCGCCTCTTTTATCCAGTGTTTTGAGCGCGGCGGGCGCGTTCGCGATTTCATTGGCGTCAATCACCCCATCCCCGTTGGTGTCCAGCGCCCGCACAATGGCCGGCAGCGGCGGACGGTGAAAGTTCGCCGGCGCGTTGGTCGGAAGCGGTGGCAGATATTCGTCCGGGGTCAGCACCCCGTCGCCGTTTTTGTCCAGCGTCAGCAGCCCAGCGCTGGCGTTGGCGATTTCGTTGGAGTCAATGATGCCGTCGTGGTTGGTGTCCAGCGCGAGCACCAGCGGCAGAGGCGGCGGACGATGCCGCGGTCCGCCTCCACGCGGCCCGCCGCCACCCGGGCCGCCGTCCGGAGGCGGGCCAAAATCCTGGGCGCCGGCGGCCAGCACCGAAGTTCCGAAGGCCAAGACTGCGAGGATCGTTTGCCATTGTGTTTTCATATGTTGCTCTCTTTCTCTTTCGTTTCGCCGGTGTAAATTTTCATGGCGCCAATTTACGCGCGTGCACCTTAAGGGAACGTGAAGCCGGAAGAATTGGTGAGCCACCCCGCTGCCGGCGTGCGGTGTCGAGGCTGGGCTGCGACCGCCTTTCGCCCTAACCATCAGGCTCCTCAAAAATCCGTAAAAAAAGACTGGACAAAACGTCCGCCTATACTTAAATTATTTAAGTTGTTAAACAAAAAAAGCGGAATGCTCCAAATTGAACAAAAAAGACGAAGCTTATGAAACCAGAACTTGATCGGGTTAAGCATGACCTCGAGACGATCCAAAACGCCATGGGGTTGTCTCCCGCCCTGGCGGAGGATTGGGTCCGGTGGTTGAAACGCGACCGGTGGCTGTTCCTGTGGTGGTGTCTTCCGGGAGCCATGATAATTGCCATAGTCTTCTCGCTGGCCGGCCGGCCGGGAAAATACTTCGGCTATAATTTGGCGCAATGGGCAGTATTCTTGACGGCCGCTATTGCGTTAGGGTTGTTCTTTATCTGCATCCGGAAAACGACAGCCAATGACGGCCGCCCGCCGGGTCTGATTCGTGAGTATCGGCGGTATTGGGGGCTTGACGCTCAAGGTAAGCGGGGCAGTCTGGCATTCTTGCTGGGATGCGCGCTTTATTTCTTCTGGGCATGGCGTTTTCACCTCAGCCGGGAAGCCTTCGTATCGGGGTCTTTTATTATCGCGGGTTCGATCTACCTGGTAAGCGCAATAATTTCCAAGCTATGGCTGCTTTTGGGAATTGCCGTCCCGCTCCTGGGCTACGGTCTTTTTACCGTTTTACACTCCGGCAACGGCATGGTTGACGGGATTCCTCTGGGTATCACCTTCATCGCAATCGGATTGTGCAGTTACCTTGTCTCAGTCTGGCAAATCCGGAAAGTCGAACGCCAAAATGAATCCCATTGATTTTAATGGCCTTGACACCGCGGTGCACGGCCCCATCCGGTTGGGCATCATGACGGCCTTGCAGGTGGATGGCCCGCTTGATTTCACGACCTTGAAGAAGAGGCTCGATACGGCCGATGGCAGCCTGAACCTGCACTTGGGAAAACTTGAGGAATGCGCTTACATAGCCGGCAAAAAAACGTTTGTCAATTTGCGCCCAAAGACCACCTACAAAATCACCGCCACCGGCCGGAAGGCTCTTACCAATTATCTGCAGGGTATGAAGAGCCTCATCGAATATATTGAGACGACCAAAGGAAAAGGCGAGCCATCCTGATCAAACCGGCAGGAAACAGCAACTTTTCGGCTGGGACTTGGTGGTGGTCGGATGCCACCTCTCATCGCACGGCAATTTACCTGGGGCTCCGCCGCATTCTTCATCTTCCCTTAAGGTTGGCTCTGCGAGAGTGACGGCAAAGACCGGTTATGTTAACTATGCAGTCGGTTTTGGGGAGCGCACGCGTCCCGCGTGCCGTGCTCGGCGTCGCGCCGGGCACTTCCCCCTGGAACCATCGCACCCGCGGACATGAGAATCCTGATTGTGGAAGACGAACCGGACCTGCTGCGCAGCCTGGCGCAGGCGTTGCGCGAGGAGGGTTACGCCGTGGACCCCGCGCCCGACGGCGAGGACGGGCTGTTCAAGGCCGAAAGCTACGACTATGACGCCATCGTCCTCGACGTGATGCTGCCCAAGCTGGACGGCTGGGAGCTGCTCAAGCGCCTCCGCCGGAGCAAAAAAACGCCGGTGCTCATGCTCACCGCGCGCGACCTGTCCCGCGACCGCGTGCGCGGCCTCGACACGGGCGCGGATGATTATGTCGTCAAACCCTTCGATCTGCCGGAATTGTTCGCGCGCCTGCGCGCACTCATCCGCCGCAGCGCCAACCAAACGGTGAATGTCATCGCCATCGGCGCCACCACGATTGACCTCGCGGCGCGCAAAGTGACCCGGGCGGGCGAAGTCATCGAGCTGACCGCGCGCGAATACTCGCTGCTGGAATTTCTCGCCTTGCATCGCGGCGAAGTCGTCACGCGCACGCAGCTTTATGAGCATCTGTTTGACGAGAATGAAGACACGCTCTCAAACTTGCTCGACGTGCACGTGTCAAATCTCCGCAAGAAACTCGGCGCCGAATTCATTGTCACGCGTCGGGGCCACGGATATTGCATCGAATGAAATGAAACTGACGCGCTCCATTCGCTGGCGATTGCAACTCTGGTACGGGCTCATTCTTTTGGTCGTTCTGGCCGGCTTTGGCGTCACTGCGGCGCGATTGGAGTGGAACCGCCAACTCGGCCGCGTGGACGATGAATTGCACCGCCGCTTCGCGATTTTGGCCGGGGCCTTGCGGCCGGGCCGTCCTCCTCGGCAGGCGGGTCCGCCTCCTCCCCGGGAAGCGGGTCCGCCGTTCGAGGGCTCGCCGGGGCCCGGGCCGGACGATTTGCCGCGCAACGGCCCGCCGCCCCGATTTGAACTCCCGCCGTGGGCCGCTGGATTGTTCGGCACCAACCAGGCGGAGAGCTTTTATTTTGTCATCACGTCGCTCGCGGGAGGGGAAATCGCCAGCAGCGGGAAGAACCCGGAGCCGGCCGCTGAGGCCGAACGCGATTCTCATCCCATCCCGCCCGGCCAACCCACCGAACCAAACGGACCAAATCCTCCGCCCGCTTTTACCGCCAACGGCTTTCGTGAAATTCTGGACCACCTGCCCTCCGGCGAAACAATTTTGGTCGGTGGCTCGCTGCAGCCGGAATGGCAGGATATTCACCACACTATGCTGAGCCTGTCTGCGGTGGGCGCTCTCATTCTGTTGGTTGGGCTGGCCGGCGGCTGGTGGATTTCGTCGCGCGCCATCCGCCCCATTGCCGATATTGGCGCCGCGGCGCTGAAGATTTCGGCGGGCGATTTATCGCAGCGCATCAACGTGGCCGAAACCGAAAGTGAGTTGGGCCAGATGGCGGCGGTCTTGAACTCCACCTTTGCGCGCCTGGAAACCGCATTTGCGCAACAAAAGCACTTTGCCGCCGACGCCGCGCACGAGTTGCGCACCCCGGTTTCCGTCCTCCTCACCCAGGTTCAGACCGCGCTGAGCCGCGAGCGCAGCGCCGGAGATTACCGCGAGACGCTCGAAGCCTGCCAACGCGCCGCGCAACGGATGCGCCGGCTCATCGAATCGCTGCTGGCACTGGCGCGCTTCGACGCCGGCCAGGAAACCCTGCGCCGGACAAGATTTGACCTGGCGCGGGTAATTGCGGAGGGCGTGGAACTGGTAAAGCCGCTGGCCGAGACCCGGAAAATCGGAATCGTGGCCGATTCGCCGCCGTTAGAGATGGACGGCGACGTCGAGCGCCTGGGACAGGTGGTGGCCAATTTGCTGGTCAATGCGATTCAGTTCAGCGGGGACGGGGGCGTAGTGCGCGTGACCGCCCGCCGGGAAGACGGATTTACCATCCTGTCCGTGGCCGATACCGGTCAAGGAATCGCGCCCGCGGATTTGCCGCATGTCTTTGAGCGGTTTTATCGGGCGGACAAATCGCGCACCGGCGGCAGCGCCGGACTGGGTCTTGCCATTGGCAAAGCGATTGTCGAGGCGCACGGCGGAACGATTGAAGTCTCAAGTCAGGCGGGCAGTGGAACAACTTTCACCGTCCGCCTGCCCGTTTAACCCGAAAACCGGAGTTGAAACATTATTCAAAACTCGGCACAATATCCCTAATGCCGAGCTCGGCATAAGGGTTATTGTGCCGTGTGATTGATAAAGCCGAGTTCAGGGGGCAGGTTCCGAAATCCTTATCTAAGAGCCATTCGGGACCGACCCGTTTACGGTTGGCAAATCCCGTTCCAAGTAATGCCTTACATATTCCACAGCAGCATCGCTAACCTTGCGCGACGCCAGATCATCGTCAAACCGAACGTCCGGGACAACGCCGACGTTATCGATCGCACCGCTCGGCAAGCGGCGCGAACGCGTCGTGGGCAAGAACAAAAGCATCTGCTGTGAGGGCAGAATGAACAGCCGGACATTTGCATAATCAAGCACGCCGAAGGAGGGGCGCCCAAAAATGGTCACCTTCTTACTTTGGCGTGCGACCAGTAGAAACTCCTCCGTAGAACTGGCGCACAAGCCATCAATGATGATTCCAACGCGCGATGGCGCGGGGAAAACTTCGGGAAATATGTTGGTCGTGTCCGGTTCCTTCGGGACAAAGCTTCCCTCGGGCGCGGCGCGCATCATTTTGACAGTTCCGGCCACCTCGGTCCGCAATTTCTGTTCATTTTCCGGGATTTGATACATGCCAAGAATCTGTTTCGTACCCGCGGACAAGCCGTCTGGAATCGGAGCGATCAACTTTTCCCAAGCATCGGCGTTTTGCCGGGTTGCAAGCACGTCGGTTCCGCGTTCAATGACGGGCTGTGTGTATAAGTATGGCAGCAACGAGTTGTAGGCTGCGTCGTACCCGCCGCCGTTGCCACGAAGATCAATTATGAGGACACGGCGACGCCTGATGTCGGAGTCATAACGCTGGAGCAGCGCTTCGATCTTGGACTTGGAATCGAGGCCAAAGCTGGGAATTGAAATAAGAAAAGCAGCGGGTGACAAAACGCGAGCGGCCGGCTCGTGGTTGGTGAGCGACGCCGCGGCAGCCATAAGCGCTTGCACCCGGGTTGAGGAATTGCGAAAGTTCAGCGTGCCGGACGGATCTGAGAACGCGAACTGCAAATGGGCGTCGTCAAAAACGCGAAGATACTCCAACACTATCCGGGCGCAGTCCTCCGATGTCCGTGCGGTTGCTGCTGCGGTTAGAGCATGTTTTTCGGCCCACTTAATGTTGCTTGCTCCGAGCAAGTTGCATTTGTCCCGATAGCCGGCATAGTTTCGCTTCACCAGCGTAATGGCGGCTTCCACGTCACGCTGGTTTTCCATCGCGCCCGGCGGTGCGTCCCGCGCGATTAGATCGCCGGCTCCGATGAAGCAGAGGCCCGTCAGCAGAACCCAATAGAATCGGGTTTTCGTTACTTTCATTTGATATTTCCCATTTGGTTGTTTGCCAACGACCTTTGTGATTTTCTTCCTGCTCCACAGGGTTGCAAGCCCTTTTTCCAGTCCACAATCAGTTTTTCTTCGGCAAAGAGAGCGCTTCGTTGGCTTTTGCGCCTTTCCACGCGCATTCCCCAGATCCGGTGAACCCTTGGACGATCTCTACACGATTTAGCGCCGTTGTTGCTGAGGCCGTAGGAAACCACCAACCCTTCCGTTTGCATGGCTTTATTGGAGCAGCCACTGCAGCAGCCACTCAAATGCGGCGTCAACGTAGAAAAAAACGTCCCGTGGGGAGCGCGCCCGCCCCGGGCGCAGTTTTCCGCGCCCTCGCGGAAAACACCGGACGCACCGAAAAGTTGGAAGTATTGTGAATCCCTCGTCGTCCAAAGAGCCGTCTCCGTGACCGTGTCCAGCAACGCCCGAGGCGGGCGTGACCCCAGCTTCGGTTTTCGGGTTTAACAAACTTCCCGCATTGCATTACACCGGCATTACCGCAAAAAAAGTTCCGCCGCAGCGTCGGCAAAGCGCAGGCCCTGGCGCGTGAGACGGAAGCCGGCCGGCAGAATTTCGCCCCAGCCGCACTGGGCCAGTTGCTCCATGTCGGCCGACCATTCGCGCCGCAAATCGAAGTGCGTGGTACGCTGAAATTCCTCGAACGGCCAGCCGGCCGTCATCCGCAAACCGAAGGCCGCGGTCTCCCCCGCGCGTTTCAGCGGCGGAAGTTCCTCGCGCGATTCGATGGCACGCTGTCCTTTTTCCAGTTGCTCGCAGTAGAGCTGCGTGTTGGACCAGTTCTTCGTCCGCACGCCACGGATGTAACTGGTGGCGCTGGGGCCGAGCCCATAAAACGAACCGCCGCGCCAGTAGTTCACGTTGTGGCGACAGGCGAAGGAGGGGATTTCCGAATGATGAATGACGAATGACGAATTGAGGGAACCCTCGACTCTGCCATTCGTCATTCGACATTCGTCATTTGAGACACCCTTGTCCCGCGCAAAATTCGCGACTTCATATTGCTGGAATCCAGCCATGGCGGCGCGGGAGACCATTTCGTCATACATTTCGCACGCGAGCTCCTCGTTCACGTCGAATTCACCGGCGCGCAATTGATGGAACAACGGCGTGTCGTCCTCGTAGATCACTTCGTAGGTGGAAAGGTGCTCGCTCTGCATGGCCAGGGCCTCGTTCAGGCTGTCGCGCCAGACGGCCATGGTTTGGGTGGGAATGGCGAACATCAAGTCCAGGTTGATGTTCTCAAAACCGGCCCGGCGCAGAACATCGAACGAACGGAAGACCATCGCGCGCGAATGAATTCTGCCCAGGCGGTCGAGCAGGTTTTCATCGAATGACTGCACCCCCATGGAAACGCGGTTTACGCCGAAATCGCGCAGCAGTTTCGCCTTGTCGAGCGAGACGGTGGCCGGATTGCATTCCACGGTGAATTCCCCGGCGCCAAGCAGACCCAACCGCTCCATCGCGCGCAAAACTGCCTCCCACTGGCGCACATTGAGCAAGGACGGCGTGCCGCCGCCGAAGAAAACGGTCCGGGGCTGCAGATCCCCAGCGGCCATTTCCAATTCACCGATGAGCGCGGCGACGTAACGATTGATGAGGTCGCCGCCGGACGGTTCCGAATAAAAAGCGCAATACGCGCATTTCTGCGCGCAAAAGGGGACGTGAACGTAAAGGTTCGCTATCGCCGCGCTGGCATCCGTCATGAGACAAATCTAGCGCGCTCGCTGCTGACTGGCGAACGGAAATTCAGTCGTGGCGCGCCGGCCTGCCGGGCCATAGCTTCGGAGCGACGGCCGGCACCCGGCAGTCACTCGAGCTTGACGCGTTGCACGTTTTGGGCCTTCAGACCTTTGTCACTCGACACGACATCGAAGGAGACTTCGTCGCCTTCGTTCAGGGTCTTGTATCCGGGTCCAATGATGGACGAATGATGCACAAAGACATCCTGACCGGAATTCTGAGCGATAAACCCGAAACCTTTTCTGTTATCGAACCATTTGACTTTGCCGCTAGCCATAATAACTCCTCTGGCGGAATTACGGCATGCTCCCAAAGCAGAATAAAGACACCAAACAGCAACCAGTCCACAGTCAGCTACTCACCTTGGGAAACGGCTCATGCCACAATATGTGCCGATAATAAAGGACGGTGATTCAGTCGTCAAGCAAAAGTTTTGGGGCTACTCAACCTGAAGCGCCTGGTTCAGCAATTCCGGCAGATGACTTAGCAGCGCAGATTCACCCACCACCAATTTGGCCCCGGCGGCTTGGGCAGCGCCCTGTAACCCGGTCATCTCTTCGCGTGCAAATGCCACAACCGGAATATGTTGCGTTGTGGTGTCGGATTTCAGGGCAGTGATGGCGCGGCAGACCTCGCCGCCGCCGGACTCCAAATCCACGAACACCAGCATGGGCCCTTCGGTCCGGGCACGGGCGGTAAGGGACGCCAAATCGTTGGTGGCGTCCACGCGATATTTCAAATCCTGCAGCCGGTTCACCAGTTGGCTGCCGGGCATCAGCCTTTCATAAAAGACCAGCGCCAGCGGTTGCGTCATGCCCTTAACGTGGGGTGGAAAAGCGAAATTGCAAAGTTGTTTTTGCAACCCCTTGGCAGCGTGCATCTGGCCAGTTCCCCCGGGGCGCGGCCTTTCAGGCCGCTTCGGCGCACGAAAGCGGTTGGACCATAAGATTGATTCATCAGCCGGCGGTACGGAAGCGGCGTAAACGCCGCGCGCCGCGATGCTTTGCGTTTGGGGCAACATCCAGATACACAGCTGGCCAGACCGTTGCGGCAAAAGGCTTTGACCAAGGCGCGCGACTCTGGTTTGCTTCGCGGGAACGAAGTGATTCCTCCGTATTTCTATCCGGTCTCGATTGCACTCTGCCTGGCGGTGGTGGTGGTCGTCTATTTTCTGAACAATCCCCTGAATCACGGGGGCTGGTTCATGACGCGCCGGTTCATCAACTGGTTTCCGCTGGGGATGACCTATGCATTTTTGTGCATGGGGCGCTACAACATCATCGTCGCCAAAATCGCCCTGGGCAAGCTGATGTCCAACCAGGACATCGGAATCATTTTCGGCGTGGGGACGCTGGTTTACACGCTGTCGTTCCTGGTCAACGGGCCGCTCATTGACAAGACGCTCGGCGGGAAGACCGGCATGCTGATCTCCGCCGTTGGCGCCTCGCTGGCGAACGTGGCCCTGGGCATCTTGACGTGGTTGATCTTTGCCAAACACCTCAAAGTAAATCTCGTCTTGAGTTTTTCGCTGCTCTACGGGTTGAACATGTACTTTCAGAGCTTCGGTTCGATGTCCATCATCAAGGTCAAGGCCTATTGGTTTCACGTGCGCGAGCGCGGCGTCTTTGGCGCGATATTCGGGACGCTGATTTCCATCGGCGTTTACTTCGCATTCGACTGGGGCGGCGCGATCATAGCTTTGACCAGGGCCGACGCCTCGGGGTTGCTGCATGATATCTTCGCGCCGGCCGGCCAAGCGGTGGACGCGACCTGGGCCGTGTTCTATATTCCGGCTGCGATCCTGATTTTCTGGGCCCTCGTGGACTTGTGGCTGATCAAAGATTCGCCGGAGGAGGCGAATTTGGCGGCGTTCGACACCCACGATGCCTCGTCCGGCCAGATGCACGTGGAATTCAGCACGCTGGACCTGTTGAAAAAGGTCTTTGCCAGTCCGCTGATGCTGCTGTTTGCGTGTGTGGAACTGACCGGGGGCGTGTTTCGCTACAGCATGACGCAATGGTATTCCATTTTTGCGGGCGAAGTGAAACAGCCGGGCGCGGAATTTTTCTCGCAGCATTGGGGTTGGTTTACGTGTGTCTTTGGCATTGTGGGTGGCTTTTCCGCCGGCCTCATTTCGGACAAGCTGTTTCAGTCGCGGCGCGGGCCGCCGGCCGCGCTGCTGTGCGGTTTCGTGCTGGTGGTCGCCTTGGTGATGGCCGCGTTTCTGTACTCGCAACCGGTTGTGGTGGGCTGGGCGGCGGTGTTCACGGTCATGGCCTCCATCGGCATCACCTCCCTGATGTCCGGCACGGCGGCCACGGACTTTGGCGGGCGCAAGGCCACGGCCACCTGCATGGGCATCGTCAACGGCTTCGCCTACCTCGGCAGTTGCATTCAATCATTTTGCCTGGGTTACTTGCTGGAGGGCGCCAACGTGCATTGGCTGTGGTTGCCGGTTTTTGTGATGCCTTTCGCCGTCATTGGCCTGCTTATTTCCATCAAAATCTGGCATGAACTGCCCGCCGCCACCCGCAAATACATCGCCGAAGTGGAGCAAAAAAAGGCGTAAAAATGGCTAAAGAGGGAGCTTGACTTGGCCGATGGTTTCATTAGATTACAGGCGCAAATGAAAAACGTTTCACCAGCCGTCAATCTGGCAGTCGTCGTGGTAGTCGTCGCCGATGCCGTTGGCGCTTGTTAAACGGAACGATTTAACAAACACCCACGGCTGGCAACGGTCGTGGGTTTTGTGTTTAATCCGCGCCGCCGGCCACAACCAAAAAACAGAGCAACGCCATGAGCAAGAACATTGAAACCGAAAAGTCCGCCGCCGCCACAGCGGCCCCGGCGCGACCCGACAAACCCGCATCCGCCCCGCGCGCCGAGGTGGGCCCGACCAAGTCAGGGTGCGACATCTTTGTGGAAGCCCTCGAACGCGAGGGCGTGGAAGTCATCTTCGCCTACCCCGGCGGCGCCAGCATGGAAATCCACCAATCGCTGACGAAATCGAAAATCCGCACCATCCTGCCGCGGCACGAACAAGGCGGGAGTTTCGCGGCCGAAGGCTATGGGCGCTCGACCGGCAAGGCCGGCGTGTGCATGGGCACCAGCGGCCCGGGCGCCACGAACCTGGTCACGGCCATCGCCGACGCCTACCTGGATTCCTGCCCGCTCATCGCCATCACCGGCCAGGTGACCACCAACATGATTGGCCGCGGCGCGTTTCAGGAAACCGACATCATCGGCGTGACGCTGCCCATCGTGAAGCACAGTTACCTGATCACGGACGTGAACGACATTGCCCGCATCGTGAAGGAGGCGTTTTACATCGCCCAGTCGGGCCGGCCGGGCCCGGTGGTGATTGATTTTCCCAAGAACGTGCAGCAGGCCAAGACCCAGCCGGTGTGGCCCACGCTGGAGCAGGTCAAAAAAGGCCTGCCCGGCTACACCCAGCCCGATTTGCGGGCGGACGACCTGGCCTTGAACGAGATCATGGGCCTCATCGAGAAATCCGAGCGGCCGGTGATTTATTGCGGCGGCGGCATCATCACCAGCGGCGCGGCGGCGGAACTCAGGAAATTTGCCGAGGCGGCGAACATTCCGGTCACGACCACGCTCATGGGCATCGGCGGATTTCCGGAGACGCATCCGCTGTCGTTGCGCTGGCTGGGGATGCACGGAGCGGCGTTTGCCAATTGGGCGGTGAACGGCGAATACGAGCACCGCAAGTCCTTCAACGACCCCATGGTGAAGATCAAGGACGGGGCGGACCTGTTGCTCGCCTTCGGCGTGCGCTTCGACGACCGCGTGACCGGCAAGTTCGAGGAGTTCTGCAAGAACGGCACCATTGTGCACGTGGACATTGACGCTTCCGAGTTGAACAAAAACCGGAGGGCGCACCTGCCGGTGGTGGGCGACATCAAGGACGCGTTGACGCGGCTCAATGCCATGCTCGCCAAACGGCCGCTCAACAAGAAACACACCGCGTGGCTGGAACAAATCGAGGAATGGAAGAAGAAAGGGCCATTCGCCTATTCCGTGACGCGCGAAATCGCCAAGAGCGACCACATGAAAAACCACCTCAAAGGCCAGGAAGACCAGATCATCCTGCAACAAATGGTGGTCGAGGCGCTGTACGACTTGACGAAGGGCGACGCCCTCATCACCACGGGCGTGGGCCAGCACCAAATGTGGGCGGGCCAATGGTTTAAATACGAGCACCCGCGCCAATTCATCACCAGCGGCGGGCTGGGGTCCATGGGCTTTGGCCTCCCGGCGGCGCTGGGCATCAAGGTGGCGCACCCGGACCGGCAGGTGATTGACATTGACGGTGACGGGTCGTTCCTGATGAACATCCAGGAACTGGCCACCGCCCACGTCGAAAAGATCGGGATCAAGGCCATCATCCTGAACAACCAGCACCTGGGCATGGTGGTGCAATGGGAAGACAAGTTCTACCAGGGCAACCGCGGCCACACGTATTTGGGCAATCCGGACGACCGGGCGCAGATTTATCCGGACTTCGTGCGCGTCTGCAATTCGTTCAACATCAAATGCGAACGGGTGATGTATAAAAAGGATTTGCGCCCCGCCATCCAGCGCATGCTCGACGCCAAGGAAGCGTACGTGCTGGACGTCATCACGCCCTACTCCGAACACGTGCTGCCGTTCATCCCGACAAACCGGACCGTGGCGGACATGATCTGGAAACCATAGGACGGGCATCTCGCCTGTCCCCATTATAACCAACGGCAAGCCACTTGGTCAGAGACAGGCGCGACGGCTGTCCTGCGAAATTAACGTTCGGTGGCCGCTTGGCGATTAAAAAGATAAAGGCCGGACACCCGGTCCGGCCTCTTCTTACACTTAAAACATTTTTGAGAACGCAGCCAACTACTGGTCAAATCATACCCCAAGTCCGGATTTGTGCATGTCACCATTACTGGGGACACGCGGGAGTTTCAGTGTAGAAATACCCGGAGCGGGGCCGTGGCTTCTGCCAAGGCTTTTGAGCCGCGGGCGGATGCCAATGGTTTTGAATAAAACAAAATGTTTCGTTTGACTTAAAAGAAAATATGAGTATTATGTTAATTATGAAACAAACCAAGATTTCAAAGGCGTACCAAACGACGATCTCCGCCGAGGCGATTCGGATGCTGGGGCTGCGGCCAGGCCAGCGGGTGAATCAGATTATTGACGGCCACCGGCTGATTTTGGAACCGGTCGAGGATGCCGATGCCCTGGCGGGTTCGCTGGGCAAGAGGAAGCGGACGCACTCGGTTGAAGAAATGAAAACGGCGGCGCGCGCCGGGATGGCCAAGTCAGGGGCGGCCGGATTGGAGGAGACCGTATAAATGTCTGTCCCAATCGCGGTTGATGCCAGCGTCATTGTCCGGTATTTGACTGGCGACGACAAAACCCAGTCGGCGGCGGCAGCCGATCTTTTCCGTGCGGCGCAAGCCGGCAAGGTCAGCCTGATTGTGCCAACCGCCACGATTCAGGAGACCGTTTATGTGTTGGAAAAGCTTTACCATCTTGATCCCGCCACCATTGCTCCCAAACTCCTGTCGCTGCTGGCCATGCCCAACGTGACTGCGCCAGACGCACGGTGGCTGGCTGAGGCTCTGCAATTCTACCGCATCCGGAACAGCGACTTTGGCGACGCCCTGCTTTGTGCCTTCGCGCGTCGGGAAGGGTGCGACGTGGCCACGTTTGACAAGGGCATCCTGAAAAAGTTCCCGGAAGTGCCGGCTTATACACCGATTGACTGGCTGGAGGGTAAGACTTTGAAAAGGGTCAGGGATCAGAATTAACCGGGCAATTACCAGTTCATCTGGGGCACGGCCGGCGAGAACCAGGCCTTTAACGACATTGACGCGGTGAAACCGGGGGAGTTGCGGTGACCAGCTATGAGCACAAAACGTTTTGAACACAAGGTGGCCGTCGTGACCGGCGGTGCGCGGGGGATTGGACAGGCCATGGCCACGGCGTTTGCGCGGGAAGGCGCCCACGTGGCGGTGCTGTGCACCAGCAACCCGGCGGCCATCACCGCCCACATGACGGGCCTCGGCGCCCGGTTCACAGTGTACCGGGAGGATTTGGCCGGCCTCACGCAAAAGCGCGCCGCGGAACTGGTGGCGCAAATCGTCCAGGACCGCGGCCGCGTGGACGTGCTGGTAAACAATGCGGGCATCACCCGGCGGGCGCCGGTTTTGGAGCAGTCGGAAGCCGACTGGCACGCGGTGCTGCAAGTGAATCTGACCGCGCCGTTTTTCCTGACGCAGGCGGTGGCTAAATGGTGGGTGGGCGTGGGGCGGGACCAATCGCCGCCGGAGGCACGGTTAAAAGTGGTGAATGTGGCTTCGCTGTTGTCGTTTCAAGGGGGCATTCGGGTGGCGGGCTATACAGCCAGCAAGAGCGGCCTGGCCGGCCTCACCAAGGCGTTCGCCAACGAACTGGCGAAGGAGCGCGCCAATTTCAACGCGATTGCGCCGGGTTACATCGTCACGGACCTCACACGGCCCTTGAGCGAAGACCCGGTGCGCGGGCCGGCGATTCTTGAGCGCATTCCGGAAGGCCGCTGGGGCACGCCGCAAGATCTGACGGGAGCCGCGTTGTTCCTGGCGTCGCCCGACGCGGATTATTTGAATGGGGCCATCTTGAATGTGGATGGGGGATGGCTGGGAAGATGAAGCGTACGCGTTGCGTGCCGCGTGAAGCCTGTTGCGGAGGAAACCGGAGAGAGGATGGCGGACAGAGGATGGAAGGTGGAAACGAACCTGAAAACATCGAACAGCGAACGCCCAACATTCAACATCCAGTGAAAGCGAAACGACATCAAGGGCCGGGTGGCGGCAAGATTTCCAGGCCGAACTTTGCGGCAATTTCCAGCACCCGAGGAATGTCCTGTTGTTGTTGCGGGGTCAGGGCGGCGATTTGCTCAAAGAATTCTTCGAAGCCCGCCGGCGTGATGACACACATGAGGCAGCCGGGTGTCTGGCCACGGTAGCGGTAGGTGTGGGCAATGCCGCGCGGCGCGAAAATCGTGGCGCCCTTTTGGGCGATGAATTTCTTGTCGCCGACCGTCCATTCATATTCGCCTTCGAGAATCTGAAAGGTTTCGTCCTCGCGCCGATGAATATGTGGCGGCGGTCCGCCGCCGGGCACATCGTGTGATTCCACCGCGCTCACGACGCCGCCGGTGTCGCGGCCGTGAATGCGGATAACCATGGGAATGCCGAGTACGTTAATTTTCGTGCCACCGTCGGATGGAATGTGGATGGGATTCATTGGGCGTATTTTTCTCCGGTTATCATACTACCACAGCTTGGACAACGTTCAAGGCTGATAACAAAAGAGGATGGGTGCGTTGCAAAAATGTCCAGGGACTAGGGTTTGCAGATTTTTTTGACATTCTATATCTAGTAGTATAGATATTAGCCATGACACCACAGCAACGCCGTCAGGAAATCCTCCAGGAAA